>CAKKPF010000245.1 GCA_919901575.1 Candidatus Brocadiaceae bacterium | reverse complement strand
ATGTTGAAGTCTATATCGAGGATACTGATTATATCTGAGATGGAATCAAATGTTGTTTCCCAATCTTTCTTCGCATCCGATATTTTTTGAAACAAATCGCGGTTTAACAGGGACAACGTTTGTTTTTCATAGGCCTTTTCAAGAATTGATATCAGGTGTGGTATTTCGAATGGTTTGGGAAGATATGAGAACGCATTTTTCTCCATCGCCTCTATCACACTTTTGATATCTGCGTAAGCAGTAAGAATGACAACCTCAGTATCGGGTGATATCTCCTTAATCTTCTCCAATACCTTGATCCCATCATAATCAGGCAACCTCATGTCCAGTAAAACCAGGTTGAAATGGTTTTTTTTTATTTTTTCTACACCCTTGCCCGCAGTACGGGCCACATCTACTATATAACCTTTTGTACTGAGTACATATTTTAGGGATGTACAAATGTCCCTTTCGTCATCGATAATGAGTATTTTTGGGTTTTCCATGATTTTTTAGATGTTATACTGGTTAGTGTTGGGTCCGCTCCCGCCTGAAAGACGCCCGCCCTGACAAGCCGTTCGCCAGCCCGACCCGTCCGAACGGATTCATCCGGGCGGGCAATCATTCTGGCGGAGACGGGTGTGCTCTTCCCGCCCGACGAGTTGTTTGACGGGTGCGGTGAATAATTACTCATTTTTTTACAGAGCTAAACTCAGCTTTGCCACGCTCAGCGGGGCTTTGCCAAAATTGGTCAAAATATTCTTATCAAGGAACTAGTGTCAAGCTTTAGTAAATGTGACTTCCAGGATTCCGTTTTTAAAAGATTTGGTCATTGATTCCGGTTTTATCCTGGCAGTTATATGTATCTCCTTATGATATTTCCTGAGCTTTCCCTCAGCAGAGAGAGTTAAGGTATCATCTTTTAATTCGACATTGATTTTGTCTTCTGCTACTCCCGGAAGTTCTGCGATAACCTTAAATTCATCTTTCTCATCAAAGATGTCTACCATGGGTTCCCTGACTTCTTCAACTACCGGCCCTTTTTCAGTCTTGCGAATGTTTCCAAAGGGTTCTACCTTAACCTTCCCGCCTCCCATTGTCCTGACAGTAAATCCATAATGCCCCCTGATTTTATCACCCAGCCCTTTTATCTCACCCGTCTTCGTTGTATCAATATCCTCAAACTCACTACCCAATTTAGAAACAGATTCTATTATTCCACTAAGCCCCTTGAATATACCGCCCAGCCCAAGGTCTACGTGAATGCCGGCCTCTTCTCTTTCCTTCTTTTTCTTTTTTTCAACCATTTAATATCTCCTTTCTTTGTGTGATTATTTTTTTTAATGCTATACTCTTTTACATTCGGTTGTTTTGCAAATTGACAAAACTACTTTCTATCACCTCTTTTGCAAAAGAGCATTCGCCTGCTTTTTTAGTATTACAATAAGCGCTTACTATGTGGTAGGCTTCGTTTATCTCCTTGAATTTTTCTTTCCCGCCACTATTTATATCAGGATGATACTTGCGCGAGAGCATCCTATAATTTGTTTTTACATCTTTAATCGTACATTTTTCATTGAGGCCCAGCAATAGCCTTGCACTGTTAATAAGGGCAAACAGACCCTTGCTAAACTCAAAAGGCACAAAGCTATATGAAGGCATAGGCCCTATATAATGAAAGGCTAGAACATCATCACTTTTTTCCGCAATATTATTGATAGCATTTTCAAAGAGTTCTTCATTCTCTTTTTCAACAAGATAACTATGGTTGATAATTAATGTTTCATTGACTTTGCTCGTTTCCACATAATCCGCAACAAGAGTAGACACCTCCTTTTTCAGAGCCCTATAAACTCCAACTTTGTGTTTCTCCGACAAATCATAGAAGGCTTTTCCTGCAGCAATTTTGTCTGACATATCCACATGTTTCGCAATTTCCTCTATAGCCTTCTTAAGATCAAATTTTACCTGGACAACAACCTCGACTTTGCCTTTAACTTTTTCAATTAAGGTTTTGAGTTGAATATAGGTTTTGTTTAAAAAATTTCTTACCTCGTCCTCATCTTCGACAATATTACCAAACCTGAGTGGTACTATTGTGTGATCAGAAAAATAACATGAGTTGATATGCCTGTATTTTTCGATTGTTTTGTTCTTCTTATTTTCATCTTCAAGCCCGTTCGGATTTTCTATGTCATAGCCAACTGCCGTAATGTCTTTTTCAGCTATAACTATGGTTCCTTCTTTAATTTCCTGAACAATGCCATCCACTATACTGCATATTAGTATTGCCAATTCTTTAACTCCTCATGATCGGGCATAGACCCGTCTTGTAGCAAATCCCTTTGCCCTTTGTGTCTGATGATATAATATTAGTTGTGTAAACCTATTCCTTTGCTAATGTAATTTCCAAGATGCCATTTTTGTATAATTTTTTAGTAATGCCTTTGGACTTACAGGGAAGCCGCAACTTTTTAAAATACTTAAGCTCCATAGTGCCGGCAGATATTGTCAGGGTATCAGTCTTTAACTCTACTTTTATGTCTTTTTCTTCCATTCCAGGTAGTTCGGCAATTACATCTATATGATTATGTTCATCGAAAATATCCACGGGGATATCTCTCAATATTTCTTTCCCTCTTTTAATATTTGGCTTTATCCCAAATTCTCCTTTGACCTGTGGAGTTCTTACTGCTGAAGTCTTTTTTAAAGGTGTTTCTTTTACCCTTTTTTCCACCTCTTTATCAATTTCTTTCAACCTTTCCTGGAATGCCTCTGATTTTTCTAAACCTTTAATCAATCCACCGAGACCGGGGAAAATGTTACTTAATCCCTTGAGTACTCTTTCTGTCACCCCTTTTCCCCCTACAGGAGCATGTTTCATTTCTTTTTCCTCTTCCAGTTTTTCCGTCTCTTCTTCAAGCTTTTTTATTTTTTTTCTGGCTGGTTTCAGCTTTTTTTCCTGATTCTGACATAATGAACGTACACGGATACAAATATGTAATACGCAGGATGGGTCAAGGCCCGTTCACTGAACGGGTCAAGTATTTTGATGGATACTCTGACTCTTGCCTCATCCTACATCTAATAAAACCCTACCAGTCCGACTGGGTCACAGACTGCGTTCCTATTGTCATCCAGAACTTATCCGCCTGAATGACTGTAAGTCGGGCAGGTTTCTTGACCTCTAAGTAAAAATGACAAAACACACATTTCCAGGATTGTGACACAACCTGATAGCGGTTGGTTTACCTAACCCGGATAAACTAGCCGCTAAGCAGACCCTATAAGCAACTCAATGTCCACCACTCCCGACCGAGTCGGATCTGTAGATGCTCCAAGGGTCGCTTCAGGAGACAGGCGGGAAACAAGTAAGGTGGATAATCATTAATTAAAATAATGAATATTGACTTTTACTTTTCTGCCGAATTCATTATTCGATATTCAATCATTAATCAATTTACAAAGCTATGTTCTTACTATATTTCTTCTCTGCTTCTTTAGAGCCAATGGGAAATCTGCATATTTATCTTCACTTATTACCTTCATTCAAGAAAGCAAACCTCCTTCTCCTTCGCACTATACTTTAGAGCCTCCCGGTGAGTGGGAAACCATACATCGATACGATTCCCCTTTATGGCTCCACCTACGTCTTCAGCCCTGAAAGTAGTCTTGGGAAAACCCTCTATCTTCATCCTGCTTCCCATCTCTACCACACTTCTGTCCACGGCTACTGTTCCCCATTTTGCCTTTTTGCCTGTTGCAGTAATTCCATACCATTTATCTGAATAGTCTTTATTACAACATTTCTCACATGAGCAGTACGCAGTTACAGTAAATACCTCAGCGTTCAAATTGCCAGCAAAAAGCAGGCTTAAAATCAACATTAATGTTCCAATTGCATACAATTGTTTCATATCGCTTCCGTCATGTATATTCATATGTTCACTGACGTTCACGTCAGAAGTAGTTATGTATTGACAGCGCAGCGTAATGACTATTAATTACGGTGAAACCAAATGACAGCGAGCTTAATGACCATCTATGTCAACACATGACAATCAATTACCATAAATAACTACTTCTGACGCCATAGGCAAATGATCGTCTATGACGTGAGCGTTGCGAACATATGACAACTCATGACTAATCATGACATGAGAGTTAGTTTTACTGTTCCTTGATTCTTTTTATGGCTTTCTTAAGATGTTTCATTGAAATCTTAATCTTCCCATATTTTGCTTTATCTGTCTTACTGCTTATAAATTCTCTTATCGCATCTATGCCGGCCTCTCTACATATGGCCTCAATATCAGAACCTACCAATCCATCTGTCAGATTTGCCAGCGCCTTAAGGTCCACGTCACTTGCCATTGGCCTTTTTCTGGTATGCACTTTAAAGATTTCTGTTCTCGTTTTTTCATCCGGCATTGGGAGTTCGAAGGTTATATCAAATCTGCCGGTTCTAAGGAGCGCTGGGTCTATTATGTCTTTTCTGTTGGTAGCAGCAACGACTATAACACCTTTTAGTTCTTCGATGCCGTCTAATTCGGTCAAGAATTGACTTATAACACGATCAGTAACGTGTGAATCAGCACCGCCCATTCCTCTGGAAGGTGCGATAGAATCTATTTCATCAAAGAACACTATGCATGGTGAGGCCTGTTTTGCCTTGTGAAAGACTTCACGTATGCCTTTTTCACTCTCACCAACCCATTTTGAGATAAGTTCAGGACCCTTTACTGATATAAAGTTCACTTCATTCTCGTTAGCAAGCGCCTTTACCAGTACGGTCTTTCCTGTTCCCGGAGGACCGTATAACAGGATACCTTTAGGCGGTTTGCTGCCAATATGTTTAAACATCTCTGGATGCAGCAACGGCCATTCTATTGATTCAGCAAGTATTCGCTTTACCTCATCCAGTCCTCCTATGTCGTCCCATTTCACGTCAGGGACTTCTACAAAGACCTCCCGAAGGGCTGAAGGTTCTATTTCCTTTAACCCTTCCAGAAAATTATCCATGGTTACCTGAAGTTCCAATAGTGTTTCATATGGTATCTCCTCCAATTGAAAATCAATACTTGGGAAAATCTTTCGTAAGGCGGCCATGGCCGATTCCCTTGCAAGTGCCTCAAGGTCTGCCCCGACAAAGCCATGAGTAATCTGAGATAATCTATCCAGATCCACATCTTCGGCAAGGGGCATACCCCTTGTGTGTATATTCAGGATTTCAAGTCTGCCATTCTTATCCGGAACACCGATGTTAATTTCTCTATCGAACCTGCCGGGTCTTCGAAGCGCAGGATCTATAACATTAGGAATATTCGTAGCCCCGATGACTATTACGTTTCCCCTTGATTCCAGTCCATCCATCAATGCCAGGAGTTGAGCAACAACCCGGCGTTCGACTTGCTTCTCGCCACCCATCTCCTCCCGTTTTGGCGCTATAGCATCAATCTCATCAAGAAATATTATACTGGGCGCATTTTTTGACGCCTCTTCAAACACCTTCCTTAAATGGGCTTCGCTTTCACCATAAAATTTGTGCATTATCTCCGGGCCGCTAAGTGTATAAAAGGCAGCGTCTGTTTCATTAGCTATAGACCTGGCTATCAAAGTTTTTCCACATCCTGGCGGGCCATGCATAAAGACTCCTTTGGGGGCATCGATACCTAATCTTTCAAAAACCTCCGGGTATTTCAGAGGCAATTCTATCATCTCTCTGATCCTCCGGAGTTCCTTCTTTAGCCCTCCAATATCTTCATACGATATCCTTTCCCGTTCTGCTACTTCCTTTTTCTCCTCTATTATATTTATTGTAGTACCCGGCTGTATTAGTAACACACCTTTAGGTGAAGAAGAGACTACCTTAAAATCCTGGCTGCGTATACCAAAGAGATTGGCCCTTATCCTGTCGCCTTCTACTAGCGGCAAACCGCTAAGGAGGCTTCCAATATATTTCATATCCCTGTCACGATGAGATGCTCTTATCAGAGTCAGAGCTGACAGTGTTATCTTGTCAGCAGGACGATAGTCTGTCTTTCCCACATTGATCTTTTCATCCAGACTAATCCGGGCATTTTCTCTCAATAACCCGTCCATCTGGATTATGCCTTTAGCCCGATCCTCCATGTATGCCGGCAAAACCTTGGCCACTGATTTTCTCTTGCCTTCAATCTGTAATATATCTCCTACAGAAGCGCCTATAATTTCCATATCTTTCGGGTCTATTCTTGCTATCCCTCTGCCAACATCTTTAGGTCTTGCCTCAGAGACACGTAGTACTATGTTCTTTTTGTTATTATTCATTTTATAGCTTTCTGTATTCCTTATAAAAGAAACCAAAACGTCCTGGTTCATTCTGCAGAGCTAAGCTCAGCTTTGCAAAATTGAACCAGCAAGAGAATACCTTATTTTGCGAAGCCCGCCCGTCCACGCCGTTCGGACGGGCAAAATTCAATAAATTAGCGACCGAAGGAAGCTAATTTATCTTCGGGCTAAAGTTATACGGTGGCCAGGGGCCTGATGTCATAAGTTTCAGGCCTTCGTGTGAATGTCTATTGTTAATCTCTTTTATTACCCGGAGAAACCTGTCTAGATATTCATTTTCAATGAGATAAGAGAAGTTTTGTACTTGTATTTCACCGCTTGTTTTGTTTCCGATGTTTAACATTTTATTAGGCACTGATTCCGTTGACCATTCCGAGATAATGGAATGTATCATCTTTATCCTGGTCGATATCTCTGCCAAAAGATTTTCCTGGATCAGCTTCTTAGCCTTTCTTTTCAATAAATAGTCACGGCCTGAATCATTGCTATCCATAGTTTCAAATTGGTTGTGTAAAGAATTATTCATCTTGTTTCGGAAAGCGCTACATTCTACGTATACCTTAACTCCGTATTCTACTTTATCCTTTAAGTAGTTTATGGCATCTGTAAAAGTGGAATAGTTCTTTTCCAACAACTTCTTTATATATGCTTCTTCGCTGTAAATCGTGCAGAATTTCATTGGAAGTAAAGGCGAATGTACATTCATTACTGATTCGACAATTTTCTCATGTAGAGTGGCGTGTCGGCCCAACCATGCTATGTCCTCAATCGCGTCATTAAGTTTACTTTCTGAGAATTCATCTTCAGATACCCTGCTGACCAGCATATTTAAGTTTCTATATGGAATAGAATATAATCCGTAATTACCATCCATACCTGTAACTTTGGGGACAGTCCCCACTGTTCCAGTTGTTTCATCAGCGTTTTCTATAATACAGTAACAATAAACATTTGTCATATTAGTGGTATCTTCTCTTTACTTTTTATAACTCTTTCACTATTTAAAATTTCAAGTTCTTCCACTCTTTTTTTCAGTGATTCGACTTCATTCGTGTCCTTTTTGGATGATAGTTCCGGATTTGTTACCCACCAGTCCATACCCATCTCCTTTGCCTTCTCAACTGATGCAATCAGCAGACGAATCTGTATCGTCAAAAGCTCAATATCTACCAGTTTGATTTTAATATCGCCTGCAATAACAATTCCCTTATCCAAAATCCTTTCCAGAACGTCAGCCAGTGTTGATGATTCGGTTGCGTGTGTAATAGTTCGTTGCGTCTGCATAGTGCCCTCCAATTTCCCACAAAATGTTTTAAATCCAAAATCCGATTACGATTAATTAGCGACCGAAGGGATCTAATTTGCTAGAGTAACTTTCCCAATGGGCCAAGGTCTATGTTCAAATCATCACCTTCAATACCAAAGAATTCCTTTAATTCCTCCATCTTCTCACTCAGTTTTTTAAATGTAAGCCCAAGGTTGTCAACTTCTTCATCAGTTAGGGAGCCTCCTTCCATTCGCCTTATGGCCTGACGTTCAAGAAGTTCTCTTACAAGTTCCACAACAGTAAGTACCAACCTGCCCAACCCCCTTGCCACATCATCCTTGTCTATATCTAACCTTTTTGGGAATGCATTTTTTTTTACCTTCGTTGATCCATTACAATCCTGTACTTCTTCAAATTGAGTCTCCGGCATAAAATTTCCCTTCTTTAAAATATTGAGGAATTATACATTTTCTTTCTGTTTTTATTTAAAAATCAATCCAAAATCCGCAATCTGCAATGACTAAATACCTGCTCCTACCTTAATAGCAGCGTCGCTTTTCAATTTGTTCATCGTCTCTATAGATGTAAGCAACACACCGAGATTTAAATATAAAAGGTCTACATTCGCCACGGAAATCGTAATCTCTCCATTTACAACAACTCCGGTGTTTAAAACCCTGTCCAGGGTCTCGCAAAGTGATATATTCCGGTTATCTACTGATATCTTTTCCATTGTTTTCTCCCTTATTTTTTGTACATGAATGACCTTTCGATTCTTGTTTTATCTCAAGCCAGGATGTTATTATATGAAAATCATAAGCCAGTTGTTCTAATTGTATATTTGAGAGGCTGGATAATACGATTCCGGGAATATTCAATTTCTTCTTTTGTTCCGACACGCTCACATCTCCTTCACTTAAATATCTCGTTACTTAAGACTTTTAACTCAGCAAGGCCTATTGGTTCTTTATCACAATGGAAGACGATATGGATCTTTTCTTTTGTAAATACCTTATAGTATTCTTTTACTGTTTGCTCCTGATTTCTCCTTATATCGGCACAAACATTACATTTACTGTAAGGGACTACCATGTTTAAGAAAATTACGGGATGGTAAATTCCCAATCTTCCAATAGCGCATATTAAATCTTTCGTCTCTTCCAGCGCCATTTCTGTTGGTATTGAGACTGTAAGAAATAACGTCTTCTCCGTATCGACAAGTATTTTTCTAAGCTTCCTGATTCTTTTCGATATCTTCACCAGGTAGTTTTTAAGTTTTGGGGCACGCAGGATACTTTTGTATTTTAAGAATATATTAAAAAAAGTCCTCAACCAGCCCTCGATCAGTTCCGGAAGTTCCAGGAATCTGATTAAATGGCCTGTGGGTGCTGTATCCAATATAAAAACGTCATACCTCTCTTCTTCTATATAGTCTATGATTTTAGTAAGGGCCATTACTTCATCCAGCCCGGGTGGCGAAAAATCCAGCAACCTCTCCATTACATCTTGATCAAATTTGACATCTATCATGGAACCTTCCAGAATTGAATTGAACATATCCTTTATCTCGGCACTATAGAGATTTTTCAGATATTCAAATTCTTTTTCGGCATTTATCTCCATGACGTGGAGGTTTTCGTACAAAACCTTTCCTTCCTCTCCTATATTTATATCAAGACAGTCAGAGAGTGAATGTGCAGGATCGGTAGAGATCAGTAATATCTTCCTTGAAAAATCAACGCATCTTGATTGTAAAGCTAACGCGCATGATAACGTTGTTTTTCCCACACCGCCCTTACCACCCACAAGTAGAATTTGAGCATTATCGATTAGAGAAGAGGATAGTGTTCGGTGTTTGTTACCAGACACTTGATACTCGATGCCGGATGATTGTTGCCGGTTGCTGGTGATGCAGGGATCTTTGACTTCACATAGTTGCAGATTGCGAGTTGCGGGTTGCGAGTTTAACTCGTAACCCGGAACATGGAACCCATAACCTTTACCAGTGTCTCCTGCATTTCTCCATATCAACTTCAGATTCTCCCCGTATTCATTTAAGGCGCCTATACCTTGTATTTCTTTACAATAAAGAGGTATCTTGATGAGATTGTATTTATCAAGGACACAACCGGCTTCTTCAAGGAGTTTTTCCTGCAGGAGTCGTTTAGATTTACAAAGAGGACATGCGCTATATTCATAAACTTGATTGATAATTATGTTCTTTACCGGAATCCCGTGCTTTTCAAGAGAGGCAAGTAGACGAATAGTTTCCTGTATTACAAGCTTTTCCAGAATCATTACAGGTACAAATTCACATTTGGCACTATCTTGCAATAGCCTGCTTAACCCTTTAACATCTTTGGACATTCCTTCAAGAAAATTATCAACCTCATCCTTTTTGTATTTTCTGGCATAAAGCATCTTCATGTATCTGTGTTTTGCCAGCATAGAATCAAGGGCTTTCAACCATTTGCGTATTACATCAGGTAAGCCAAGGAATCTGAGTGTATGCCCTGTCGGCGCAGTATCCAGAACTACCATATCGTAACTGGATGATTTAAGGAATTCTATTACGTCTATCATGCCCATTACTTCATCTAACCCCGGCATTGAGAGGGATAAGAAGTTAGAGATGTCTTCATTATCGAGAAAGGTGCCGCGGTCTGCAATTGTTCTTAGTGTTTTTTCGTGTTTGTCCTTGAATTTCTCCAGTGATTTCTCTGCGTTAATTTCCAGGGTTATGAGGTTGTCAAGTCCTTCAAAACCGGAAAGGCTGTCTTGAAGTGAATGTGCAGGGTCTATTGAGGCAAGCAAGATCTTCTTTTCAGGATATGCTTCCGCAATATGTATTGCTGATGCAACCGCTGACGTAGTTTTGCCAACTCCGCCTTTACCTCCAAACATCAATAACTCAAGACAAGGATTTGCAAGAAATGATGGGTATTTTCCCTCCACATCATCGGTCATCCTCATATGCATCTTCTTCGTCATCAATTCCATAATGTGCCTTCTTATATTCTTCTATTTCGTCTAATCTATCCAATAATATTCCTTCTTTTTCGTTAAACTCTTCCTCCGTAATCTTGTCGGTCTCCAGCATCATATAAAGCTCGGACAGTTGATTGGTAATACCTTCTTCGTCCAGAAAATCCGCCTCCGCTGCATTATGTATCTGCTTGAATACATAGAATATGCCTTTGATGGGAAATAATAATATATCATCAACTAGTAACATTTTGATTTATGATTTTTGATTGACGATTGGTGATTGTATGAAATAATTTCTATATCAATTGTCACTCAAAATCAACAATCGACAATCGACAATCGTAAATCGTCAATCTTTAGAGTGTCAACTGTACAAAGTTGTGGGGCGCCCATGGCCCGCTGTAATCAAATGCATAGTTATTGTCAAATTTCTTTGCGGTCTCAAAGATGCCTTTTTCAAAACTCTCTACTCCATCTTTGTCCACTAGAAATGCCAGATTCATTACCATCTTTTCATTCTTTGGTTTGTTTTGCTTTATCTCGTGACAGTAAGAATCTAATGTGTCCGTTACAATCTTTGTATGCCTTTTTCGTTCCTGATTTACCAGGCTTTCAAACTTTTTTCCGACTTCAATCTTTTCTTCATGTGTAGGTCCGTAGGGTTTAGCAAAAATCTCATCCCTGAATGCCTCCAGCTCTCTATGATTACGGACAAAGAATTCGAATATGTTTTCTACATCCCATAATACCTTTAGTCCCATTTCGACCTTGCCATCGAGCCTGTTTAATTGTTGTGAGAAACTTTCGTAGTTTTCGGCAAGAAGCTTTTTTATGTGAGTACCATTTGGTGATATGTGACCAAATGCCATTGGAAGCAGCGTTCTCTTCTTCATAACATCTCGTATCACATTATTATGACTTGCCAGATTCTTTCTCTCAGGACGTATTTTTTTGCTGGAAATGTTACTCACAACCGCTGCAACGTCTTTGAATGGCATTGTATAGACATTGTTGTCTCTATCACCAATACCTATTTCTCCAAGGTTTTCTTCTTCGGTAGTCCTGATGACTCCATATAAATATCTACCGTCAGATGTCATTTTCAATACCTCCTACAAATTAATTTTTAGACAGGATGAACAAAATTTTTTGATCTAACTGGTCTATTCCTGTAAATCCTGTCTAAAGATTTATGGAATAAACCATTCAGTGGCGGCTAGAGGCTCCAGATGGTGTCCTGCTATTGATTGCCTGATCATCGTGTACAAGACCCTTAGATTTACTCTTACTTTCTTTGTCGATCTCCCTCATTGTTCGAATATCTTTCTCAAGCCATTTACTATCTTCATAGTACCTCTGGAAGTTCGCTGTCTTTAATGATGAATGTATATCTCTTAAGGTCTTTATCTTCATGTCATTACCTCTAAAATATCAATTATCGCAGACTAAAGTCTGCGGCTACAAATTTTAAAAATTCAATAAGTTATTGTCCGTTCTCTAATATTCTCTGGAGATTTTCTGTATGAAGGGATTGGCTCCGGTTTACTGTCTTTTCTATTCTTTTTCTTATTCATATTTTTTGGTTCTTTGATAAATTTAAGAAGCGATACTACTTTTCCGCCAATTTCCTCGAAACGTTTATTAATATCTTTTATCCTCGATTCTGCCTTGTCCTTTTCTCTATTAAGTCTGTGTCTTTCTATCTCCAAGGATGACAACTCAAGATATGCCTCATGCGGTTTTCTTATTCTCTTGGCACCAATGAGGCCAGTGGTTGTCTTAAGCACCTGTAAACCTTTACTCTCTCCTAACCCTCTTATAAATTCACTCATGGTCTATTAACCTCCCTGCGATTGATTATTGATGATTTAAGATTGAAGGATTTTGTCGGGTAAGCCTGCCCGAAAGACGCCCGCCCTGACAAGCCGTTCGCCAGCCCGACACGCTTTCTGGCGGGGACGAGTTGTCATACGGACGCACCGAATAACAAGGTCGTTTTCTTTCCATTTCTGCAATGTTTTTCAATCACACTATAGACTTGTTCATTGGCTAAGGCCTTACCACCCTTCATAATCTTAATGGTATCAGTATTCAATATATCTACGCATATCTCTCTGAAAACAGGATCATCTGGTCTTATACAAGCTTTCCTATAAGCGGTAACCTTTCCTATCATGATACACGCTCTGATAGTGGGCCGATGATTATCTACGCCCAACTGCCTGAAGTCTCTCACAATGTTAACAATAACCTCTGCATCCTTGCGTGAAATGCCCGATTTCGCTTCTGTAATAGATATCTCAGTGTCCCTGTCAAGATGTCCCATCTTAATTGAAACCATGCGGTCCATTAAGGCATCCTGGGACTTGTGGACACCAGCATATTCTTCAGGATTACTGGTGAATATGGCCCTAAATCCTGGATGTACCTGTATATAGGGTTCTTCGCCTCTTGCCTTGGGCATCTCCAGTAACTTTTCTTCAAGTATGGTAAGAAGAATGTTGTTTGCTTCAGGTCTGGAACGCGTAAATTCATCGTAGACTAAGGTGAATCCGTACTTGCAGGCCGTCGTCAGCCGATTGTCAACCCACTGAGACATCATGTTCTCTTCCGTTTTCATCACGGAGCTGATGTAATTGTCAATTACCTTGGATTTCCTGTAACCATAGTCGGCGCCCACAAGGTCCGAGCTTCCATACTCATCATCTCCATGGAGGAGCATTACGGGGCGCCCAAGACTTTGCGCCACATGCATGGCAAATGTTGTCTTGCCCGTGCCTGACGGACCTGAAAAATGTACAGGATAACCTACCTTCAGATATGATACTGCACGTTCAGCAATTTTCTTTACATGTTGTGTTTCAACAAAGTCAGGACGTTGTTCTAACTTTAAAACCGTGAGATTACGGTTCTTAATTTGTTCCAGTTCCGGCATTTCCGCGTGCGCAATCATTGTCATCCTCCTTTTAATGTTGTTATAAATTAAATCCCTTCGGTTGCTGATTTATGGCATTTTGCTCCGCAAAATAAAAATTACCAAAGGTCTAATTTGTTACGGTACCATACTATGTAGTCAACATAACACCCTTTCCATGGCAGGTAAGGCACTCCATATCACTTGATATGTCCTCCCCACTTCCATAACATTCCGGACATACCTTTGTACGGCCTTTAAGTTTAGGCACAACTCCTTTGCCTCTGCATACATTACAACTGTAACTCTTGTAGTTTCCTGTACCCTTACAGTATGCACATTTCATAAATGGTGTGCTTACATCTACTTTGCCTTTGCCGCCGCATACATGACATGTTGACTTTTCTGACAGGAGATCAAAGGGGTCTATTCCTCTCCCATTACAAAAGGCACATACAATTTTTACCTTTTCTTCTTTTGTTACTGTACTCATATACGCCTCCTATTTTACTTTCTCGTGAAACTGGTTTCACGCTAAAATAATAACTTTGCGAGCTTTGCGGTGAACTATATCCTTCTTTCAAAGGCCTCTTCAACAGAAGGTATTGCAAATCGTAAGAATTCCATCTCCAGTATTTTGGATTCCTTCAGCGTTACCTTAAGAATGGCAGAACACGCATTACACCTTATACTTCCAGAATAATCCTCATATTCTTCACCAAGACTTACGGGATTACCACAACCTAAACAATTCAATTTCATATCAACTCCTCTATAGGCGGACGGGCCTACTTTGATCGAGAATCTATTTTCATGTTAAAATGCCATAAAACCGCCACTGGCCAGGATTAGCAAATACTTGCCAGTCAGTCAGGCGGAAACAAGCTTATTTACTTTTTAGTTTTTTTAGCTTTTGTTTTGGGTTTTGGTTTAACAGGAACAACATTTTTTTCTTTTTGCTTCGACAATTGTTGTTTATCACAGATCAATCCTCCTTCGTTACCCCTTTAGTTAAAGTGTAACCTCCCCCTAAAACCCCCTTTGCAAAAGGGGGAAAGAGAGGGATTTGTACGCTTTGTTGTTTTTCAAGATGATTCTGATACTCCTATTTCCATTTACTTTTTTTCCTAGCTCCTATAATTTGTTCCACAGGTTTAGTTTTTTCAACAACCTGTTTAGGTACTTCTACCTCAACCTTTGGGATTGCCTCAACCTTTGGGATTGTTTTGGCTTTTGTCCCTGTCCTTTTTATAGCCGTAGCAGACGCCAAATTCTTCCACGCCCTACTTGCGCCAGAGATATCATCCGACATCTCTTTTCTCATGCTCCCCACAGTACTGCTAAGTCCTCTTGAAAATGATTTAAGATCATTCCTTAATGTTTTTCCCATTCTTTGATGTTCATTCTGGAACATTTTCATCATCTTACTGACATCATTTGATCTCTGGTTACGATTTTCGTTCAAGAAATCTTTCTGTTCCTTCGCCATTTGCCCGTAGGTTTTACGGAAATCTTCTAAAAATTTGTCTGTTGAATCTGATAAGTGTTTACAAAATCTTGACAACGAATTATTCAAATCCTTTGACACCTTGTAATGGTCATTATGGAACTGGTGCAACATTTCACCCGTATCGTGTTTCATATCACCGATAAAAGCTATGCGATTATCACGTGTTGCCATAATATCATCAACAAGGCAATTCATTGAGTTAGCTAAATTTCCCAATTTTCTTCACCTCCCTTCTAAAAGTAAGGTAAGACCTCACCACAGATTTCTCTTTATTTTATATTCCGTGTCTTTCCATGGTAAACTCTTACTTCAAATATTTATTAGATTCCTCAGGGAGAAGTTGACAAGACAACTTCTCCCCAGAGAAATGTAGCATTCACTCCCCAAGCGAACCCTTTTTGGGCTATTCGCCTGTCTGCCTATAGGCAGGGGGAACACCCCAACAAATTAATTAACAACTATACTAAGCTGGTGCAGCAGCTGTAGCCGTCAAGCCGATTGCCTCAGCGTACTTAAGATAAGTCTCTACAGACGCTATAACTACTCTTGCTTCGATTGATAGTAATTCGATACCAACCAATGAGACCTTTACCCATGCGTCAATAACGATACCTTTCTCAAGTATTCTGTCAATAACCTCGGCCAAACTGGAAGAATCTGTTGATTTCTGTATCTTTGCCATTTTTCTCACCTCCTTTCATAAGTAAAAAATGTTGTTCTGATATGATTTTAGAGAATTAAGCGGACATATATCTTCTGCCTGTACATGTTTAGGATGTCAGGCACTGCATTGTCCATAGACAGGCTACCCTCGGAGCGCCCTTTTAACCATATGGAGCGGGTAAAGTCCTTCTATAGTAAACAACTCTCAATTCTCTTATTAGTATTAGTAGTTTTAGCGAACAGTATGCCAAAGGAAGGATATAGATTTGGATACAGGATATGGTCCTGAAAAATGTGGACTTAGGATTTCTGAATAAATTTTTCTATCAATATAATTATAGTATGTGGGAGATAAAACACGGGAATCAGTTCCCTAATTTTGGGGATTGGATTCACTAAAAGGATTTGATGGGTCCGCTTCGCTTGACCCATTCTACTGTAGGTAAGCCTGAGTGTATATGTGGATGTGGATGTTTCTATTCTTGATTGGCACAACCTTTACCCTCCTTGGAGGAGTCGCAGCCCTTATTAAGATTCTTATTTAGGATTATCTCTTGCTTAGTTCTAAAGCTCTTCGGGCAACCTTGCGAATCTCAACATTATCAAATGGTTTGCCAACGAATGTTAAATATATGCCATCATGTAATCCTTTCTGTATATCGCTATCGTCTTTATAGTAGTAACCGGATATCATGATTATGCTTATGCGAGAGTCTTCCTGCTTAATGAGTCTTGCCAGTTCCATACCATCAAAGTCCGGCAATTTTATATCTACAAAGGCAATATTAAATGCCTTTTCCTTAATTATTTTGAGGGCTTCATTTCCGCTGGTTGTAGTTACAACATTATAATCCTCCATTTTTAATATATTCTCCAGTGCCCAGCACATATCTTCCTCATCATCAACTACAAGAATGTTAATGTCATTTCCCATATAAATTAGCTCCTTTCATTCGCTAATTTATTGTGTTTTGCTTACGCAAAACAGAATATAAACAAAATAGAGACATGTCATTTCCTTTTCCTAACTTTAGGCACTTCCCGTCCCCGCCAGAACAGCCTTGTCGGGCCTGCCCGAATAGGTACAGGCGGGATGGCCTGGCCGGGCGGGTAGTTCACTTCACACTTTTGTCACTTAATTGCAGGCAGCTGAATTATAAATTCACTGCCTTTCCCTACAGTACTCTTGACATATATGGCGCCGTTGTGTTGTTTTATGATACTATAGCTTATTGATAACCCCAACCCTGTACCTTTTCCGACAGGCATAGTTGTAAAAAATGGGTCGAATATCTTATCCAGATTTTCCTCTGGGATACCACAACCTGTATCAGAGAACGTAATACCGACAAGTTTATTGTTAAATAGTTCTGTTATTATGGTCAACGTTCCACCGTTTTCCATAGAATTGGCTGCATTTAATATCATATTTAGGAATACTTGCTTCAAAAGATTGCCATTTCCTTCAATATAAGGTAAGTTACCTGATAGTCTTTTCTCTATCTTTATCCTCTGTAATTTTATTTGTTCTGCAATTAGAGTAATAGTTTCATTTATGACATCATTAATTTTTATTGGGTCGAGGCATCCCCCTGATGGTCGTGCGAAACGAAGTAGATTTTCTATTATATGAGATGCTCGTTTAATGCCTGAGTATATCTTTTCCGAGCATTCTTTCTGCAGTTTTTTGTCATATGGAGATTCAAGAAGTATCTGGGCCGCTGAAGAGCTTATACAGAGAGGGTTTCTCAGTTCGTGCGCTATGCCGCCCGCCAATACTCCAACTGAGGCAAGCTTGGCTGATTGAATGAGCTGCGCCTCAAGCTCTCTTCGTTCCGTCAAATCCCTTCCTATTCCCACAATTCCCATAATCTTTCCTTCATCGTCTACCATGTGTGAAAATATCCAGAAAAGAAGTATCTTATTTTTTCCCTTTGAAATCATATTCAACTCAACCTGACTAACCTTTCTGCCTGAATTCAGAGCCTTAATCGTAGACTCCATCTTATTTTTCTGGTCTTCCTGGCAGAAATCTGATAAGTATTTTCCCAAGGCATCTCTTATAGCAAAACCCGATATCCTTTCCGCGGCGCTATTCCATGTCGATATCGCACCGTCCGGTTTCATTGAGACGACAATATCACTGGCGCTTTCGACTACACTGGCAAGATGCCGTTCCGCTCTTCTCACCTCTTCTCCCAGGCGCACTTGCTCAGTAATATCATCCATAAGTAACATCACGCTGTCTACCCGGTCGAGTGAATCTTTTAAAGGGACCAGGCTGTAATAATATACCCTGGACGGCAGGCCCGGCGCCCGGTAGGTCATCTGCTGGCCTCCATAACTGCGGCCGGATTCAAATACCTCCTTTATACGTTGCGGGAGAAGGGTGTAACTTAGTATAACGGGTGGGAACACCTGATCAATCTTTTTAGATATTGTCTCGTCCTCTGCCTGTTTGGATTTATCCAGGAAATTTTTATTCGCATAGATTACGTTCAATCCTTTATTAATTATCAGTATAGATGAATGTATGCTGGTCAAGATCATATTACAGAGATACTTATACCTCAGTTCAGACGTCCCTAGTTCCTGTTCCAGCTTTGACATACTGATATTGTCATTTTTTGTTTTCCCGAATCTTGACATGATAAATTATCTCCCTTCGGCAAAGCTGAGCTTAGCTCATGTCGTTAATTTATGTATTTTGCCAGTCCGAACGGGTGCGAGCTTCCTGCCAGACGAGTTGTTTGGCGGGTGAGGTGAATAATTACTCATTTGAAGATTGTCAAAAGTCATCTGCATGTTGTCTGTTTCCAACTCATATTCTTTAATTTTTTGACGTATGGTTTTATAGTCTATCTGCAGGATCTTTGACGCCTTGCTTTTATTACCTCCGGTACGTTTCAAAACATCTTTTATCACACGTCTTTCAATAGCGTTTACGGCACCCTTTACAATCTTCTTTAATGAAAACTCTTTTTCTTCATAAGATTGACTTGTTTGTTGATCAGGCAATGCAGCGTTAGAACTTGAGTTTTTGATAGCCAGATTAGCAGGTTTTATTATATCATCATCAGCCATCAGCATAGCCCTTCTAACAACATTTCTTAATTCCCTTACATTGCCCGGCCAATCATAGTTGACGAGACATTCTAATGCCTGGTCTGAAAAGCCACGGATGTTTTTATTCAACTCGAGGTTAGTTATATCCATAAATCGCCTGGCTAAATACAATATATCCTTCTTTCGCTTTCTTAAAGGGGGTATTTCTATAGAAAATTCATTTAAGCGGTGATAGAGATCTTCTCTAAACCGTCCTTTCTTCACAAGCGCCTCCACTCTTTCATTGCATGCCGCAATAACACGTATATCAACCTGGATGTCTTTCTTTCCGCCTAACCTCCTGATACGATGTCCTTCCAGGGCACGAAGTAATTTGCTTTGCATGTTTTTAGGCAAATTGACTATTTCGTCTAAAAAAAGCGTACCGTCAGAAGCCAATTCAAAATATCCTTCTTTTTTCTCTTCGGCGCCTGTAAACGCGCCCTTTTCATATCCAAAAAGTTCACTTTCAATCAATGTCTCCGGTATCGCTCCGCAATCTACTTCGATAAATTGCCCTTCTCTTCTTGAACTCTGATTATGTATCCCCCTTGCTACCAATTCCTTACCGGAACCGGTTTCACCGTATATAATAACGGAATAATCAGTAGGTGAAACACATTTTACCTGACTAACGATTCCTTCAACTTCATTGCTTTTGCCCATCAATTCTGTTAGAGTACTACTGTCATTCAGTTTTGAATTAAGAGTTATCAGTTCACGTTTTAAATTTAATTCATTTAAGGCATTTTTAAGTGTAATGAGAATATTTTCGTTGTCGAACGGTTTTACAATATAATCATACGCTCCTAACTTTACGGCTTGTACAGATGATTGAATATTTCCAAAGGCTGTCATGATTAAGATGGGTATGGTTGGATCGATTTCTTTCATCTGTTTCATGGTCTCTATACCATCCATTTCAGGCATTTTTATGTCCATGATGACGGCATCAGGAGATTTATCACGTACACATTTAACGCCGGTATAACCATTTTGTGCGGTTAGTGTTTTATAACCTTCCTTTCTCAAAATAATCGTAAGTAAATGTGTTATTTCTTTAATGTCGTCTACTAAGAGAATTGTTGCATTATTATTCATCATTAACCTAACCCGAACTAGTAGGAAGAGAAATAGTTCACCGCAAAGGACGCAATGTTTCAAACCCGCCTGTTATGCCTTCGGCAGACTCGCTGTGGCGAGCCATCGGTCGGGCAGGGATTATTGACTATTTCTCTTAATTCCTTCTTTTAAAATTGATTGGGTGGCACGGACAAACAAGTTTGTCCGTGCTTTCATAATACTTACGGCAGCTTCTCCTGGGCAAGCTTATTTATTGAATATAATTAAATGCTAAATCGTCAATCTCTAACCTTACATTCCTTTCTCCGTTATACCAACCTGCGCTTGACCATTGCCATTCATGAGGAGTTAATACAAGCCCTCTTCTAACTGGATTATTATGAATATAATGAATCTTTTCAAATAGTTCACTTTCACTATTAATATTACGATCATAACCTGGCCCGGTTTGCCAGAATCTGAAAACCTTCTTTGACCCACGCTTAACAGTTAACTTGTCTAACCAATCTGGATTGTACTCTTGAAGATAATGTTTAGCCTTTCTGGCAACCGACTGCTTAACAGTCTTTAGAAAAGATGAAATATCATACATTTTAAACAATGGATATATTATGAGGTGTACATGCTCCGGCATGATTACATAAGCCCACAGGGCGTACTTATATTTCCCTTTAGCCTCTAATATTGCTCCAATTAACCAACGTCTTGTCCGTTCACGACATAACAATGGAAGTTGCCGATAACAAGAAAATGTTAAAAAGTGTGCGTGACATGGAATATTGTAATGGCGAATAGTCTTTCTTAGTTGTTGTTCAATTTTGTATTCCATGTTTATCTTATACACGGACAAACAAGTTTGTCCATGCCACCCTGTCTGTCGTTCGTCATCCTTCGTCCCAAATCGTAAATCGTAATTCGTAATGTTCACACTGCTATATTTAAAAAGTCTACTTTTATATCTTTTGGCAAAAACTCATTTACCTTGTGCATAATGCCGATGAATAATATTCCGGTTTCATTGTCTTTCAATGTCTCATCAATTCGTTTAGAAATGTATTTATCTCTTTCTGAGAGTTGTTTTTCAGCTTTCTCTTTATATTTATCAATTATGTCTTTGCTTTTTTCTTTTGTCTGGTTAAGTGCATGCTGAATGATTTTATACTCCTCGATAAGAAGTTTTGGGTCTTCTGTGCCTATTAAGTGTGCGCCTTTTCCTAATAACTTGATTAACAGTTTATAATTCTTACTGCCTTTCTCAGCGACATCCCTGACTATTTTCTCCTCAACCCCACAGTTCGGCAGACCATCCTGGTAAATCTTCAAATTTTTGTAACAAAGGCCCAAAGCATCCAATTCACCTTCAATGCAATCCCATAGACTGTCAATTTTATTTACGTGGTCCAACCACTTACTTTGACCGTATTTTTCTATATATTTCTCCTTTAAGGACTCACTTACTGAACCCATATCCGTCTCTGTATGAACAATTGGTACATAAATTAATTTGCGCATATTTAATGCCAAACCTCTTGCTTTCCCTCTTCTTATGAAGGGTCTTTTCCTGTTAAACATTTTTTGATTAACTCAGTCAGGAAATCAACATCAAAAGGCTTTGTAATATAATCATACGCATAATGCTCCATTGCCCTTCTCGCTGTTTCCAATGTAGGGTGCGCGGTCATCATGATAATATTTGTATCAGGAGAAATGCTTTTGATGAATTGCAAAGTATCCATTCCATCTATACCATTCATTTGTATATCAAGCAGGATGAGCTGTACAGTCTCCCTTTCAACGATTTTGATGGCCTGCTTTCCGCTATTTACGATCATTATATTGTAACCTTCCTTTTGCAGTATCTTTTCTAATATCCTGCAAATGGACGGGTCATCATCCACTATTAATACAGTCGGTTTTTTTTTAGTCTTGTTGGTGGCTGCCATCATTTCTCATCTTTTTCAAGGTCTATCTGAAGGATCCCGTTCTTAAACGTACTTTTTATACACGAACACTCTGCTTCAAAGGGAAGAATGACCTCTTTGTAATATCTTGTTAATGTGCTGTTTGCACAATATACATCAGCTTCAAGAGTCAGTATATCGCTTTTTATGTCAAATTTAATGTCCCTCTCCCTGGCGACAGGTATTTGGGCAATAATTGTTATCGAATCTACTTTACCTTTCCCGGATTCGCCTGCTGTTTGGATATGTGTGGTATTGTCATATATGTCTACATGTGGTTCTTCAACCCTCTTAATATGCAAAGATTTTTGTAAACGAGCAAGCTTTGGCTCTTTCGTAAATACCCACGTCTTTAAAGATTTCTTATTTAGGACTTGCCTCGAAATATCTTTTAATTGCAAATTACTTGCCAAACCAGCTCCATTATCAATGCCCAACTTATTGTTTGTTCTCCGATCTATTTTGGAAATACTCAAAACCTTGTTTTTTAGTTTTGTCTGGACAAATCTAAATTTATTTTGATTTGAAATCTTATTAAGAGTTTTATGTCCTCTCTGCTGCTGCGAACGCAAATGGGATATAGCACTCATAGTTTTGATGTCCCGAAGTCCTTTTATCATAATTTCCTTTCTTTAGAATACTGATGGGTCCGCTGTGCTTGACTCATCCTACCTGTTGACAAAATACGTAGGTTGGGTTACCCGTCCGACCGAGTCATCCGGGCGGGAACGAAGTGAACCCAACAATTACCTCTAAAGATGTGTGGATATTTGTGTCAAGTACTACGTTTAGAATGCCACAACCCGAATGAGTTGGAATTTATAAATATTCTTATGCAGAGTCAGTGTTGTCCGGTTAGGTTTTTGCATGTGTTCCATTAATTGTCCAAAAGCTGTCATTCCCGCATTCTTTTAGCGGGAATCTAGGATAAACGGGCATTTAGATACCCGATAAAGGCATTCGGGTATGACAAAAGCCACGCATGCAAAAACCTAACCGGACAACACTGATGCAGAGTTATCTTTTTCTAATAAGGGAAGTTGAATGGTTATCTGTGCGCCTTTCTTCTTTATATTTTCCGCAAAGATTTTTCCATTATGACCATCTACGATTCTTTGACAGATCGCAAGTCCCAGACCTTTACCTTTTTGTGACAAGGAGACAAATGGGTCAAAGATATCTCTGATATGGTTTTCAGGTATCCCCTTCCCACTGTCTCTAAAACGGATTATTATGTTTTCTGCCTGCCTGTCAAATGTGCAACTTACTGATATGGAGCCGCCTTTCTCCAACGCATTCATTGAATTAAGCAGTAGATTTACAAAGACATGCTCCATTTTGACACTATCAATATACGTCATGGGAATATGGGTTGCGCTCCTGAAATAAACTTTAATATGTTTGTGGCTAAGGTCTGTATTTAGCAGATTAATTGACTTTTTGATTACGTCTGTTATCTGCGTTAATTTGAGTTGATACTCTTTTTCTGAGAGACTTAAAAGATCTTCAGTAAATCTATTAGTAAAACTTACACTGTCAATCACAGCATTAAGAGATTCTCTCAGATCTTTATTATCTGCGTAGTATTTTAAACAAAATTGCGCATTGCTGTTTATAATAGTGAGAGAATTGCGTATTTCATGCGAGATTACATCGGCTAAATGTTCAATAGTAGCCACCTTTTTATTATTTATTTTCCTGCACTCATGTAACAGTAAATCTATTACTTTCTGATTCTCCAGTGGTTTTAAGATAAAATAATCAACGCCTGCATTTATCAAATCTATGAGATATTCCGATTCATCATGCGCAGAAATAATAATAATTGGCATGTCCTTGTCAATGTCCTTTATCTTCTTAACCATTTCAACACCGCTCATAACCGGCATGTAAATATCACTGACAACCATGTCGTAATCATTACATTTGTATTTAACCAGACCATCCTGGCCATTGACGGCGGTATCAACCACCTTAAAAAAACCTGACAACATATTTGCCTCTTCGAGCCTCGCGTCATCATTATCTTCCACAAGCAATGCTCGAATAGATTTGCCGTATCTTGCAAGTTCATGTATTTTTGTATTCATTTTTTTAGTGAATAGGAAGCTTTACTTTAAAATTGGCCCCGCCTTCAACGTTCTCAGCGGTAATTTCTCCTTTACAATGGTTTTCGATGATTGTCTTACAGATATATAGACCCAAACCTGCTCCCCGTTTATCTCCTTTTGTTGAGAAATAGGGAAGAAAAATATCGTTAATGATGTCCTCGGATATTCCTCCTGCATTGTCTGTTATATCAACCACTACAAATCCATCCTTTTCATACGTTCTGATAACCATTAACGCATTTTCTGTTTTTCTATGTTTTATAATATCTTCAGCATTTTTCAGGATATTTAGAAAAACCTGGATTAACTCATTATTATAGGTTTCAATCTTTTTTAAGGATTCAAAAGAAACATCAATCTTTATCCTGTTCTTTTTCATTGAATGGCGAATAAGACCCAGAGATTTCCGGATTATGTCTTCTATATTTACCGATTCTTTTGCCCTGTCCGGTTTAAAGAAGTCTCTGAAATCATTCATGATCTGTGATAAATACCTTATATGATTTTGTACTTTTTCCAGAGATTCGATAACATCACCTTTGTCTATCTTATCCAGTATCAATCGGTTCATAATATTGCTTGAAATGGCGCTGATTATAGTAAGAGGTTGTTTCCACTGGTGGGCTATCATTGATAACATCTCGCCCATCTGGATCTGTCGGCTTTGCACGAAGAGTTGATTATCCTTCTTTTTTTGTTCGGTTATATCTTCCTTAATCGCAATGAAATTGATGATGTCTCCTTCAGCATTTCTGACAGGTGCAATATACGCGTCTTCCCAATAGAGTTCACCGTTTTTTTTCCTGTTTTGGAATTCACCCCTCCATTCATTGCCGGACGTAATAGTCTTCCATAGACGCTCGTATTCCTCAGGCGTGGTTTTGCCTGTTTTTAATATACTCGGGTCTTTACCAATAACTTCCTCCGAATTATAACCGGTTATTTTGGTGAACTTGGGATTGACATATTCTATATTACCTTCAGTATCAGTAATTACTATACTTGTAGGGTTTTGCTCTACCACTTTACGATACTTGCAAAGTTCATCTTCCATCTTTTTACATTTGGTATAGCGCCTGATAACTCCCACAGTCCCTGAGAATTTTTTTTCATTTATGTTTACGTCAGTATCATAATCTCCTGTAGCAGTTACTATATAATATGCAATTATTGAACTTGCTGTTCCTGATATATCTGATTTCACTACTTCCTGATTTTTTTGCACTAACCGTATCTCTAAATCTCTTGTTATCCTTTTCCCAGTCCTTCTTTCATCAAAGAGCTTCGGAGACTTTTCAATATCGGTTACTCTGTTTGCATACTTAGGCAATACTACGGAACGGCTAAATAATTCAACGTCCTCCGGATGAATTATCTCACTAAAGTGTTTCTCAATAAGATCTTCAGGCTTATAACCCACATCACTTACAGAACTATTTAAAAACGTAAAATACCCGTCATTATCTATTTTGTAGATTATGTCAGGTACCGCCTGCAGGATGGTACTGTATCTTTTTTCACTATCCTCAAGCTTTTCTTGTGACGTGTAAAGATTTCTATTCTGCATCTTTAACTCAATCTGGCTGACCCGAAGGCCATGCATCATTTTTCTTCATATGTGAACTCCAGTACAACGTAATACACATAATTAATAAGGTAAACCACCAGCTATCAGGCTGTATACCGGTGGTCAATGACTCGATCGCGCATCAGAATGATGTCTGGCGGAAAATATAGGCAATCTGATGTCATGGATAATGACTCTTTCATTTTCGTTGATTTTTAGAATATTATTATGCGCAAATAACACGCCAAAAGATATAGATATTTTTGCCATAGTATAAGTATTTGTAATAATTGATAATTACATATTATAAGATAAGAAATATGCTGTTAGGATTAACAAATAAAGTGTGCCATGGCGCATAATTGTACCATTGCACAGTGTGCCATGACACACTGTGTGGAGAATTGATAATTGCGTTCTGGCTATTTTGCCATGTTATGTTATTATGCAAATACAACGAAGAATATACACACTTCTACCCATCAACTGGAGATTAGTCAATGGGAAAATCATGATTCGTGAAAGCAATATATGGTTGTTTGTGTTGTTGTCGATGGTATTCATCGGATGTTACGCAACGATTGCGCAGGTATTGATAATCCGGGAATTTATGGTGGTTTTTTTTGGTAACGAACTTTGCCTTGGGATAATTCTTGGTACCTGGCTTTTTGGTGTTGCATTTGGTGCGGCAACAGGAGGAAGGATTGTAGACAGGTTAAGAGAGCATGTGCATGCATTTATGTTCGTACTGGTATTAATGTGTGTAATCCTTCCTCTGGAATTAATCTTAATCAGGGTATTAAGGCATATACTCAACGTGCCGGCAGGTCAGTACATTCCAATATTATCATTACTGTTTTCATCTACAATTATTATTACACCATTCAGTTTTACTATTGGCCTGATATTCCCCCTTGCATGTAAAGTGGTTCGGGGATTTACGCGGGATTCAGCTACGGACATTGGTTTTATGCATATCCTGGAATCCATTGGCAGTCTTATAGGTGGTTTATTATTTACGTTTGTTCTGATTTCCAGGTTTCAACCCTTAACGATAACGCTGATCCTTGATTGTTTTCTGTTTTTAAATATCTTCTTAATGCTTTTATTCTTTGGAAAGAAATTCTTTAAGAAAGGGTACTCTTTTGCATGTCTTTTACTTTTCTTTGTCGCTTTTATTTTACTGGTTTCAGGTGTAGTAAACAGGATTGACAATTATTTCGTAAACGTAAGATGGAGATCTTCCAATCCGGATATAAAACTTTTAGAATCAATAGATTCGAGGTATGAAAATATTGTAATTGGCGTCAGGGATGACCAATACAGTGTATTCGGAAACGGGCAGTATAATTTTGCCTTTCCTGATGATTATGAAAATTCTCAAATAGCTCATCTGGTAATGACGCAGCATCCTGCTCCAAAGAGGGTATTGCTGATAGGGGGTGGAATGGGCGGCTTAATCAGGGAGATGCTGAAGCATCCGGTTGATGAACTGCACTATATTGAACTGGATCCTGTATTGATAGAATCGGCGAGAAAATATTTACCTCCGGACGAAATAAAGGCTTTGTCGGATAAGAGGGTAAAGACATTTCATGTTGATGGAAGATATTTTGTCAAGAGAGCAAAGGCAGAGGGGAAATATGATTTAATATTTGTAAATATTCCAGACCCGTCTACGGCATTTCTTAACAGATTTTATACGTTACAGTTCTTTCAGGAAGGGAATAATATACTCAAGAAAGATGGTGTTCTTGCGATAGGGGTTTCGTCTGCAGTAAATTACCTGGGAGATGAAGTGGGTAATTATACAGGTTCCATTTATCAAACCCTGCATAGCGTATTTCCTCACGTAATCATCTCTCCGGGACAGACAAATTACTATTTTGCAGGCAACTCATCTGACACAGCTACATTTGATATACAGGAGTTAACTAAACGTTACGTTGAACGTGGAGTCAAATCTGAATTTTTTTCTGAGTATGTATTTTATACTCTTCTGCCGCCGGAGACGGTCAGGTTTATCACGAAAGAGGTTACGGACAGGAAAGGCCTCAAGGTGAACACTGATACAAAACCTGTTACTTATTTTTTTAATCTTATGTTATGGGACAAACTTTCCGGCAGTCAATTGGGAAGTATACTTCAATGGCTTGAAAGAAGTCATTTAAAAACATTTTTAATTCCTGTTTTCGTATTCCTTGTTTGCAGGATTGTGTACGTTATTGTTTTTAAACGTAGTTTGGATGTTCAGCAAAGATTCAATAGCATCGCTGCTGTTGCAACAACGGGTTTCGCCGGGATGGCATTAGAAATTATTCTGATATATGCATTTCAAAATATATATGGATATATGTATGAAAAGATAGGGCTGATTATTGCGGTGTTTATGTTTGGTTTGGCTATGGGAGGCGGCATTAGTAACAGGTTGATATTGCAGAGAACATCCGGGAATACGCAGAATCATGGAAAGGAAAGCATTGATTCTATTGCCGGCGAAAAAGGGTTTTCAAACAAGGTCAGTGAGAGGAAGGAGAAAGACTGGATAAAGATACTCATAGTTTTGGAAGCCGTAATAGTGGCCTATGCCTGTATCATGCCTTTAATCTTGAATCAGCTTTCTTTTCTGTTCTCTAATTCTGAATATCTGTTTATGATCCTGGTAGTAATTACGGGTGTACTTACCGGTCTCGTATTCCCGATATCGAGTAAACTGTATTTTCTGCGCAGAGGTGAGCTGGGCGTAACCGCAGGAACGATTAACAGCGCAGACCATGCAGGCGCTTTTATTGGTGCTATACTTACTGGTGTGATTTTTGTCCCCATATTTGGGATAACCGGGTCATGTATAATAATAGCAGGACTGAATCTGATGAGCCTGTTATTTTTAATATACCATTTTTCTCAGAAGAGGAGAATTGGTGACCCGCCTGCCCGCCCGTCTCCGCCGTTCGGACGGGTACCTATTCGGGCAGGTTGATGATTGGTTAATTATTGAAATTCACAATCTTTGCTGGTTCAATCATGCCCGCCAATAGACTTGTCGGACAAGCTGGCGGGGACGGGTCTGACGACAGGCCTCTCGAAAGAGAGGCTGGTCATGTTTATGTAACGAATCTGATGTTTCGGTGTGTCCTCACACCGAAACCACCGATGCCGTATAACCATCTTTTTGTTAGTAAGCCCATGGGCGTGGAAGGCTAAAGTCGTAACGTAGGCAGATCTGCCTCTGGCATGACCATTCCGCTACACCCCGCTAAGCGGGGTACAGATGGCAATCGTAGTCCGTCCACGGCTTCCTTGCTGGTTCCATCATGATGATTGAACCTGAACGTTTTCGTTTCAGGCTTCTTGCTTCTTGTATAAGCGTCATATATCCTTACCTTTTAGAACTATGCCCATCAAGGAAACCATTCCAACTAATTCACCGTTTTCCATAACCGGCGCCCAGGATACATTGAAGTTTGTAAGAAAGCGTGCGGCGTATGTAATCGGCATGTTTACATCAACCGTCAATACCGGCTTAGTCATAATCTCATAAGCATGGACGTCATCCAATCGTTTCCCTGCTGCGATAACCTTTCGTGCAATGTCTCTTAATGTAATTAGTCCATATACGTCCTCATTGTTCCGGGGCCTGACCAGTATAGTCTGAATGTTCTCCTCCTTCATGATACTCAAGGCATCGGATACCTTGGTAATCCCGTGAATGTTTGCAACATACGCATACATAACATCCTTGACTCGTTGTACCATTTTGTTCCTCCCTGGTTTATAATGTGTTAAATATATTTTTCCTGAGCTGCTTTTTCAAGAGCCTCCATCTGGCTTTCTGTGCCGATGACCCTGTCAACTGTCCATGAAAATGCCATACCGCGCCCTTTTTTAAAATTACCTGCCTTGTAAATAGCGTCCATGATAGAGTTAGCATGGAAATCTTCTACTATGAACAGAAGAACTTCCCGTTGTTGTTCCATTTGTAAACCAAAAAAGGTCTTTTGTTCGCGTATGCCTTCTCCCCTGGCATTAAGGATTGTGACGCCTGTGGCGCCGGCATCTTTCGCCGAGGAAATAACCGCTTCCTGATGTTCCTGCTCCACCATTGCTATTATTACTTTAAACCGCATAAACTTTTCCTCCAAGAAAAAAATTAAAGAGATAAGAATAAATGGTTGTTCTTTCAAAGCTGAGCTTAGTTCATGCAATTTCCTCTTTTAAAATTGGAATAGTAAAATTATTCAAATTTTTGTTGTAGGGGTTAAAGATTTTTAACCCCTACCCCTGCCTCTATTTGCAATCCATTCCGCTATTGTGGCATAACCCAGTACCGTTATTATCGGGAATAAAGAGGCAAAAGCGATAAGTCCAAAGGCATCAACGATAACAGAACGCCCCGGGACGTTAGACGCCAGTCCTATTCCAAGCGCGGCAACCAGTGGAACAGTAACGGTGGATGTGGTAACTCCTCCCGAATCATAAGCCAGAGGAATGATCATCTTGGGTGCAAAGTATGTCTGGCAAATGACAACTATGTATCCTGCAATAATATACCAGTGAAGGGGCGTTCCGGTAACTATTCTGTAACAACCGAGAGAGATGCCGATTGCCACCCCAAGAGCCACTGCGAGACGGAGTCCCCAGGATGAAATAGCTCCGGTTGAGACTTCTTCCGCCTTAAGGGCTACCGCTAATAATGCCGGTTCCGCAATAGTAGTAGAGAAACCGATAAAGAATCCAAATATATATGTCCAGAAATAAAGTAAAGGGTAAACGGTTCCGGTCTTTTCGATCTTTTCAAGTAGTGGAATGTTTCCTTTCGCCAGAAAATCAGGGTTTGTCAGTTGTCTGGACATCGCTTCTCCGAGAGGGAAAAGACCCTTTTCCAGCCCAATCATAAATATGGCTAAGCCAATAACTACCAGAAAGAACCCATACGCCAGCCTGCCGGGGTTATCAATCCTTTTTCTGATAACAACCAATTGAAAGAAGAGAATCACTCCAATAATCGGGAGGACATCCTTGAGTGTGTCAAGCAATACATTTGCCGAGTGATAAATTAAATCCATTTATTTGCTAGTAGATAATTATTCCATATAGCATGACAAAAAACATAGGCGTCAAGCTTGCAAAGGCAATCAGTCCGAAACCGTCGACTATGGGGCTTCTTCCTCTTATACAGGTGGCCAGGCCCAGCCCAAGGGCTGCTACTAAAGGCACGGTGATAGTTGACGTCGTAACTCCCCCGGAATCATAAGCTATTCCAACAATCTCTTTTGGGGCAAAAGCAGTAAGAATGATAATGAAAATATAACCTATAATAATAAACCAGTGGATTGGCCAGCCTTTGACAATACGGAAAACTCCTACGGAAATAGCTGACCCTACTGAAAGAGCGACAGTAACACGAAGCCAGAATGCATAGCTTGCAATCGATTCATTAGTATGAGGAATCGCATTTGCCGCAGCCGCTATTTCACCGGCTTTTTTAGCTACGGCAATCAATGCCGGTTCAGCTATCGTAGTGGAAAACCCGATTGCAAACCCGAAAATAAGCAGCCACCAGATATTTCTCTTTTCAGAGAATTGGAAGGCCATTTTTTCACCAAGCGGAAATAAACCAATTTCCAGACCTTGTATAAAGAGGAACAAGCCAACTAACACAAAAACTAATCCGGAAATGGTGGCGGCAAGGTCTGGGAAAGGTTGCTTAATTACAAATAGCTGAAAGGAAGTAACAACAACCAAAAGTGGTAAGATGTCTAAAAATACGCTAAACAGATTCTTGACTAAATTAAAAAGAAATGAAATCATGGTAACAGATTGTGATAAGTGTAATTAACATTGGAATTTGTTTCGAGTTTCGGTATTCGTGTTTTCGGATTTTAACTGTTAAAATTACAAGAATTTATGCCCCGCTGAGCGGGGTATGCTATAGGGACCAACACGTTGGTCGTTTTGGCACTTTAAGCGCCTGAACTAATGCCATACCCCTGGTATTGGATGTTTGCAATTACCGCATTCATTACCATTCAGTGAATACTGCAGAATTGTGAATCCCACTCTTTTTACGACTACTTCC
>CAKKPF010000244.1 GCA_919901575.1 Candidatus Brocadiaceae bacterium | reverse complement strand
TGCTATCTCCAATATCATCTTCGCCGCTCTCCTTGAGGCCCAGTCAACGCTTTCAGGATCCACTCTCCGTTCAAAGCGATAGGAAGAATCCGAGCTGAGCCCCAGTTTCCTCGAAGTCCTTCTAACATTTCTCGGGTCGAAGAAGGCGCTTTCCAGGAGAATATTTTTTGTAGTATCAGAAACTTCCGTATCCCTGCCTCCCATTATGCCGGCAACGGCTACCGGCTTCTGCGAATCCGCAATCACAAGCATTTCTTCCGTAAGCGCACACTTGCTGCCAGCGATTGCTTCCATAGTTTCACCATTCTTCGCCCTTCTAACAATAATTTTCTTCCCGCTTAATTTGTCAAAATCAAAGGCATGCAGGGGCTGACCGCTCTCCATCAAAACATAATTTGTAATATCCACTATATTATTTACGGGGCGTAATCCGATGCTGGTTATTCTCTTTTGCAGCCATTCGGGCGATGGCCCTATTTTCACATCCTTTATAATTCGTGCCGTATACCTCGGGCACAATTCTTTATCTTTTATTGTAACACTGGTTATATCGTTTACACTTTCACTTGTTGTCTCATAATCCACACATGGAATCAAAAGACCATTGCGGACGATGGTTGCAACCTCTCTTGCAACTCCAATAAATCCCAGACAATCAGGCCTGTTTGAGGTAACCTCAATCTCCAGGCAGTAATCATCGTCTACAGGTTTTACAGTGTCAACTACCAGTCCGGCATTCGTCAGCCTCTCTGCCAATGTCGCTACAGAGAGATCGTATTTGCAGTAATCCTTAAGCCAGTTGTAACTGATTTTCATAAGTTTAAAATTGTGACAGAAATCTCAGATCATTTTCAAAGAAAAGCCTGATGTTGTCTATTCCATACCTGAGCATGGTAAGTCTCTCCACACCCATACCAAACGCAAACCCGGTATACTTCTCCGCATCATAACCAACAGTCTCAAACACATTAGGGTCTACCATTCCTGCACCCAATACCTCAACCCAGCCGCTGTGAGAGCATACACTGCATCCTTTCCCCTTACAGATGGAGCATGAAATATCTATCTCTGCGCTTGGTTCGGTAAATGGGAAAAACGAAGGGCGAAATCTCATCTTAACATCCTGCCCAAAGTATGACTGAGCAAACAGCGTTAAAACGTATTTTAGATCGCTGAAGCTCACACCTTCATCCACCATCAAACCTTCAATCTGGTGAAACATGGAAGCATGTCGGGCATCAACCGTATCCGGCCGAAAAACCTTTCCAGGGGCAATCATCCTTATGGGAGGTTTCTTCTTCTCCATCACCCTTATCTGGACTGTTGAGGTCTGGCTTCTTAGAAGCCGTTTGTTGCCCAGATAAAATGTATCAAAATCTTCTCTGGACGGATGGTCTGCGGGTATGTTCAGGGCATCAAAATTGTAGTATTCGTGCTCTACTTCAGGGCCGTATTCTATATCGAAACACAGCTTTCTGAAGATTCCCTTAATTTCGTCAATGGTCTGTGTAATCGGATGCCTGTGTCCATAGGGTTTGTGCTCACCCGGCAGCGACAGATCAAACATCTCTTTAGCTTCAGAAGTCTGTTCTTTATCAGCAAGTTTTACTTTTGCATCTTCTATCCACTTACTGATTTCCTGCTTAAGCATATTTGCAGATTTACCGGTAGATGATCGCTGTTCGGGAGGCAAGCCGGGAATCGCCTTGATTATTTCATTAATAACGCCGCCTTTTCTTCCGAGATATCTGGTCATTACCTGTTCAACTGCATCCAGAGATTCAGCCTTTGCCAAATCATCCTTTGCCTGATTTTGTATTTCACTTAATCTTTCTTGCATAATAAATTAGCTCCCTTCGGCAAAGCCACGCTTAGCGTGGCAAAGCTGACTAAGCTAAGCTCAGCTTTGGCTTAGCTCATGTCGCCAATTTATGTAGTTTTGCCCGCCCGGCTAAACCGTTCACCAGCCCGACCCGTCCGAACGGATTCATCCGGGCGGGCGATCATTCTGGCGGGGACTGGCTCCGCAAAACAAAATTTATAAATAAATAAAGGGGAGAAATTTAACGTGCAATCTTCCAGATTGCGGATTGACTATTGAGGATTGTGGGGCAAAAAACAATTCCAAAAAGAATGGAAAATTCAGAACGCATGGCATGCGTTCTGAATTTAAATATACTGCTTTGACAACTCAATCAGCTCATCAAAAGCTACAGGATCGTTCACCGCCGTTTCTGCTAATATCTTCCTGTCAACTACAACGTTGGCTTTTGTCAAGCCATTAATGAAACGGCTATAATTTATCCCACGCATTTTAGCTGCCGCATTTATGCGTAATATCCAAAGTTTTCTGAAGTTTCTCTTTTTACATTTTCTATCTCTATAAGCATATGCCATTGCCCTCACATAAGTTTCACTGGCTCTTCGATAGAGATTACTTCTGCTTCCCCAATACCCTTTTGTGGCATTTAGAAGTCTTTTTCTTGATTGTTTCCTTGCTGAACCTTTTCTTGCTCTTGGCATTCTTAAAACCTTTCCTGTGTTTATTTATTAATTTTGACTATGCTTTTCCTAAAGCGCGTAACATCGATCTGGTAAAACTCTTTGACACAAGGGCTGTTCTCTTGAGTTTCCTTTTACGATTACCAGATTTTCCTGACATTAAATGGCCTGCAAACGCCTTCCTTCTCTTAATCTTGCCATTAGGAGATACTTTAACCCTTTTCGCAAGACCTTTATGAGTCTTCAGTTTCGACATTCCAATACACTCTCCTTTTCTTTATCTTAAAACTTTTACTTTGGTGTTAATATAATACCCATGCTTCTACCAGTTGACTTTGCCTGTGATTCAACCTTGGCAATATCTTCCAGAGACCTTACAATTTCGTCAAAAATTTCATTAGCCATATCCTTGTATGCTCTCTCTCGTCCTCTAAACATCATGTTAACCAGAACTCTATCTTTTCTATCAAGAAATTTTCTTGCATTTTTTATCTTCGTCTGAAGATCATGTGCACCAATCTTTGGCCTTACCCTGATTTCCTTTAACTGAACTACACGGCTTTTTTGATGTGATTTCTTGCTCAGTTTGTATTGGTATTTGCCGTAATCCAAAATGCGGCATACAGGTGGATCCGTATTTGGTGAGACCTCAACCAAATCCAAGCCTAATTCCATCGCCTTACTGAGTGCGTCAGATTTCTTTACTATACCTAACTGAGCGCCATCCTCACCAACAAGCCTTACTGTTTTTGCATATATTCGTTCATTAATTCTCTGGTATTTCGAGATTTCTTCACCTCCATTCTAAAAAGTTTTAAATTACCTCCACACAGGAATACCCTTTATTCATTTATTTCCCACATAAAACACTAGGTCTTATTTTTAGCCGCCATTTCAACACGTACCAGAAATTCTGATAAAGGCAGTGAACCCTCATCTCCGTTCTTACGACTCCTTACCGATACCGTCTCTTCCTTTACCTCCCTGTCACCTATAATAAGAAGATAAGGGATTTTCTCCAGGGCACCTTCCCTGATCTTAAAACCTGTCTTCTCATTCCGTAAATCACAATCAGCACGAATTCCCATCCCGGTTAATTGTTCCTTTATCCTATTGCTGTAATCATCATGAGCATCTGTTATCGGAAGCACCCTAACCTGTGTCGGCGCCAGCCATAAAGGGAAGTCGCCGGCATAGTGTTCCAGCAAACATCCAAGGAATCTCTCCATGGCTCCAAGCACGGTACGGTGTACCATTACCACCTTATGCTTCTTACCATCAGAAGCAATATAATTAACGTCAAACCTTTCAGGTAAATTAAAATCCACCTGAATGGTTGGCCCCTGCCAGCCCCTGCCCAGCGCATCCTTGATCTTTATATCAATTGCCGGCCCGTAAAATTTTGCCTCACCTTCTTCCCTCTTATATTCCAGCCCCTTTTGTTCGAGGGCGTCCCTCAGCGCTTCCTCAGCAAGCACCCAGTTTTCGTTCTCACCTATATATTTTTCAGATTCTCCCTTCCCCCTGACCGCAAGCTCTATCTCATACTCATTAAATCCAAAACTCCGGAGCATATATTGCGCAAGATCTATAATGCCAACTATTTCATCCTTTAACTGATCAGGCATGCAGAATATATGGGCATCGTCCTGTGTAAAACCACGGACTCTCAAAAGCCCATGCAAAACTCCCGACCTTTCGTATCGGTATACAGTACCAAGTTCTCCCCACCTTAGCGGCAAATCACGGTAACTGCGAACCTTTGTTTTATACATAAGAATTGCGAAGGGGCAATTCATTGGTTTTAAAATATACTCCTGCCCTTCGACATCTATAGGGGAATACATGCTCTCTTTATAGAAATCCAGGTGTCCACTGGTTTTCCATAAGTCTATTTTTGCAATGTGAGGACTATAGACTATGTCGTAACCGCGTTTATAATGTTCCTCCCTCCAGAATGTTTCTATAACGCTCCTTATTCTGCCGCCTTTCGGATGCCAGAAAACAAGACCGGGACCGCCTTCTTCATGAAAACTGTAAAGGTCTAATGCCGTACCAACTTTTCGGTGATCACGTTTTTTAGATTCCTCTAAAAACTTTAGATGTATCCTTAAATCCTTCTTATTCGTAAATGCCGTACCATAAATCCTCTGAAGCATCGGGTTGGTTTCTTTTCCACGCCAGTATGCTCCTGCAACACTCAACAGCTTAAACGCCGTAATCTTTTTAGTGCTGGACAAATGGGGTCCCCTGCACAGGTCAACAAAATCACCCTGTCTGTAAAAGGAAACTGTCTCATCTTCCAACCCTTTGATCAACTCAACTTTATATCTCTGGCCAAACTCTTCCATCCTTTTTACGGCAACGTCACTAGTCTCTTCAAAGCGTTCAAATGTCTCATCAGACTCTATGATCCTCTTCATCTCTGCTTCTATCTTTTCAAGATCCTCTTCAGAAAGGGTTGTATCCAGATCAAAATCGTAATAGAAACCGTCCTTGATGGAAGGCCCGATCCCGAGTTTAGTATTCGGATATAAATTAGTAACTGCCTGAGCCATCACGTGAGCGGCGCTATGTCTGAGTATCTCAAGGCCTTCTTCAGAATCAGCCATCACAAGATCCAGTGTTGTATCCGCCTCAATCTGACAGTCAAGGTCTACTAGCGTACTGTTTACTTTACCGGCTATTGCCGACGATCCCCTATTCTGATCAGCAACATCAGTGGCAACTTCCTTAACAGTTACCTTATCTTCATATTTTCTTTCAATACCACCGGGTAGTTTTATCTTTACCATTTTTCAACAACTATTAATTCATTATTTGATAATTAATAGAAGTTACATTTCTACCTGATTTCCCCTGCCATTTCAACAAATATTTTTAACCTGTTAAAAACAATTTGACTTTGAAATTCTCATAAACTATAATTTTGAAGTAAATAAAGGAAAACATTTGATGACAGGAGGTTAAAAATGCTAAAAAACATCGAAAAACAACTGAATCCGCTAAAAAAACGGCTAGTACATTTAAGGGACTCTCTTTGACCTGACTTCCAGGGAAAAAGAACAGGAAGATATCGAAAGGCAGTTAGAAAGTGCAGATTTCTGGAGTAATAAAGAAAAGGCGCAGTCTACCATACAAAAACTTAAGACATTAAAAGAATTGACCTTACCTTTTCATGAATTACAAAAATCGCTTAATGATATCGTTGATTTATCAGAACTTGCTGATGATGAAGACGAAAGCGATAAAGAATTAGAAACAGAAATTGCAAAAGATCTGCAATCATTTGCCCGAAAGCTGGAAAAACTGGAATTCCGCATGATGCTAAACGGCAAAAATGATTGCTGTAACGCATATCTTAATATACATGCAGGTGCAGGAGGCACAGAATCATGTGATTGGACTTCTATGTTATTAAGAATGTATAGTATGTGGGCAGAAAAAAATAACTATTCCATGGAGACTATCGATCTTTTGCCCGGTGATGAAGCAGGCATCAAGAGGGTAACAACCCTTATCAAGGGTAGATTCACCTATGGTTATTTGAAGTCTGAGATTGGTGTCCACCGCCTGGTTCGCATATCACCATTCGACTCCAACAGCAGACGTCACACCTCGTTTGCTGCAGTTGACGTAGTTCCTGAAATAGATGTTGAGATAGACATAGAAATTAACGAAAAAGATTTAAAAGTCGATACTTACCGTGCATCCGGCGCTGGGGGCCAACACGTCAATAAAACCTCTTCTGCGGTCAGGATTACACATTTACCAACCGGTATAGTGGTGCAATGCCAGAACGACAGGTCTCAACACAAAAACAGAAGCACGGCCTTAAAGATGTTAAAGTCAAAATTACATCAATTAAAAGAAAAAGAGCTTGAGAAAGAGATTGCAAATGCATATGATGAAAAAGGAGAGATTGCGTGGGGCCATCAAATAAGGTCATATGTTCTCCAGCCTTATACAATGATAAAGGACTTGCGAACAGGAGAAGAGACCCCTAAAACACAATCGTTTCTTGATGGTGAAATTGATGATTTCCTCATATCATATTTGAAATGGAAAATCGGTAAATAAAATTCATCGAATATCTTTAATATTCTGATGATCCGGTAGATTACTGCTGGCCTTTAGTCTTTTTTTAACTTTATTATTTAATGAAATCAGATTCTCTACTACAATGAACACTCTGGAAAACACTGATCCTGAAATATTCGCTGCAATCCGCGACGAAATAAAAAGACAACAAAGTCACATTGAACTTATTGCTTCAGAAAATTATTGCAGCACTGCCGTAATGCAGGCGCAAGGTTCAGTAATGACTAATAAATACGCTGAAGGTTATCCTGACAAGCGTTGGTATGCAGGATGCGGAAAAGTAGACATAGCCGAAAAACTTGCCATTGAACGAGCTATGGATATTTTTGGAGCAGAACATGCTAATGTCCAGCCACATTCCGGCTCTCAAGCAAATATGGCGGTTCTGTTTTCATCTCTTACCCCAGGCGACAAGATATTGAGTATGGATCTTTCACATGGCGGGCACCTTACACATGGTTTCAAGAAAAATTTTTCGGGGCAATTATACGAAAAAATAACTTATGGAGTAAGCGAAGAAACCGGATATATTGATTATGACGTATTAATGGCTATTGCGAAAAAAACCAATCCTGACCTCGTAATAGCAGGGGCCAGCGCTTATCCAAGAGAACTTGATTTTGCAAAATTTAAAGAAATTGCAGATGAAGTTGGGGCGCTTTTCCTGGCAGATATTGCTCATATTGCAGGCCTAATTGTAGCAGGAGTGCATCAGGACCCTGTGCCTTATGCCGACTTTGTAACTACTTCAACCCACAAAACACTCAGAGGGCCAAGAGGCGGATTAATACTCTGCAAGTCTAAATATGCTTCAAAAATAGATCAATTTATTTTTCCGGGCATCCAGGGCGGACCATTAATGCACGTAATCGCCGCAAAGGCCGTAGCATTTAAGGAAGCTAAAACAGAAGAATTCAGAAAATGTCAGATTCAAACACTTAAAAACGCAAAGAAATTAGCAAGTGAGCTGGAAAATAGAAACTATAAAATAGTTTCCGGAGGCACAGACAATCATCTTTTCCTCGTAGACCTCTCAAATAAGAATATCTCCGGGACTGAAGCGCAGGAAACCCTGGAAAAGGCAGGCATTATCCTGAACAGAAATATGATCCCCTTTGATAAAAGAACTGCAAACGACCCGAGTGGAATAAGAATGGGTACTCCTTCAGTTACAACACGTGGTATGAAAGAAGCCGAAATGTGCCAGATTGCCAACTGGGCTGATCTTGCACTCAATGGGCGTGAAGACAATAACAAACTAGAGGCAATTAAAAGTGAGGTAGTAGAATTTTGCGCCACTTTCCCGATCTATAGTGACGACACAGTTTTAGTAAGTTAAATATTTACTCAGAGCTTTTTCCTGCCTGAAACCAACAACCTGTTATTCAACACCTCAAAATATTATGAATTAAACTTTCTATGGGCAAACAAGAAACCACAAAAAAAATAGCAGTCCTGGGCGCAGGAGGATGGGGAACTGCACTTTCGATTATACTACACAGTAAGGGACACAACGTTACTCTCTGGGGATCAACACCCGACTATGTTGAGTTTCTAAAGAAACATAGAGAAAACAGGAAATATCTCAAAGGCATCGAAATTCCATCTGATTTAAACATAACTTCAGATATTACAAATGCACAACTGGAATCCAATCTTATAGTCGTCGCTATACCAACACCTTATGTCAGGAAAGCTATTAAACCATTAAAAAATCACTACGTCCCCGGAACACCAATCGTAAGCGTAATAAAAGGTATTGAAAACGACACACTCATGCGCGGCAGTGAAATACTTAGAGACGTATTAGGCGAACAACCTATCGCACTACTCCTGGGACCAAGTCATGCAGAAGAAGTAGCAAGAAAATTACCAACTACGGTTGTGATTGCATCCGAAGATATGGAACTGGCAAAAGAAATTCAGGACATCTTTATGACAGAGCGATTTCGGGTTTACACAAATAATGATGTAATAGGTGTTGAAATTGGAACATCAGTTAAAAATGTCATAGCAATTGCGGCAGGAATCTGCGACGGGCTCGGTTTTGGAGATAATTCAAAAGCTGCTCTAATAACCAGAGGGCTGGCAGAAATGATGCGTCTGGGAGTTGCGATGGGAGGGCAAAGAGACACATTCTCAGGGCTTGCCGGACTCGGAGATTTAATAACTACTTGCGTCAGTCCCTACGGTAGAAATCGTTTTGTAGGCGAACAAATTGCCAAAGGCAAGAAATTATCCCAAATACTGGAAGAAATGGAGCAGGTGGCAGAGGGAATACTGACTACAAAATCGGTTTGCAAATTAGCGAACAAATACAACGTCGAAATGCCCATTACAAAAGAAATCTACAATGTACTTTTTGAAGATAAAGATCCAATAAAAGCTGTAAACGAACTAATGGTTCGTGAACCAAAATCAGAAATAGAATACTTATACCCTAAATAGAATTATTTAATAATATCACATTTACGAGCCATTTAAGCTGGTATTATCCTCTTTCAGATTTTACGTCTTTTTCAGAAGGAGGGGTTCCTAATTCTTCCAAAAACTCCTGTATATCAAAATCAACGGATTTTCCCGTAACTTTTTCTTGCTCTTTCTCTTTTGTTTCTTCACCCTTAGCTGTATATAATTCCTTTTCCTCAATCTCTTCTGATGAAGTAACAGCCTCTGTCCGCTTTCTTTTTTCTACCACTTCCTTAGGTTCATCAAAAGGTGAAATACCAACAGATACTTCCTTCAAAAATTCCTGTATATCAAAATCAGCCGATTCTCCTACCGCTTTATCTTGTATATTTTCCTCAACTTCCCCTGATGAAGCAATTGCCTCAATCGGTTCTTTTCCCTCCGCTTTTATCTCTTCTTTAGCTTCAGGTGGTAACTCTAACTCTTTCTCTTTTCTTTCCTCAGGCGGTACATTTTCTTCATCTACAACTTTAGATTCACCAGAAGAGGAAATGCCAACAGACCTTTCCCTCATTTGTAAAGATCTGGCCAACTTTTCCAAAATGTCTTTATCTCCATCTGGCGGTTCCAAATCTCTTTCTTCTGTTTCCTCAAATTTTACCTTTTCTTCGACTATTCTCTCTGTTTCTTCAGAAGGTGCAATGACTGCAGGTACTTCTTCCGTACGCAAAGAATTAATCAGTCCCTCTAAAACCGAAGCTGTTGAATTTCTTTGAGCTCGGAGCGCCTCACCAATGCTGCCATTAATCTTATTTAATGCCTCTTGAACTAAAGAACCTGCCAATGTTACCAAAGTACCTTTATTCTCTTCTGCTTCCTCAAATCCTACCTTTCTCTCAACTAACTTCTCTGACTCATCGGAAGGTAAAATGCCTGCCTGCGCTTCTTCCATGCGCAAAGAATCAACTATTTTTTCTAAAACCAAAGCTGTTGAATTTCTTTGAGTTTGAAGCGCCTCACTAACCCTGTCATTACCTTTAATTAATGCCTCTTGAACTTTTGCATCAATAACGTTTTTTACCTTATTTACAACATCTTTTTCTCCCTCTTCTATCTTTGAAATTAATCCTTCAATTCTTGTAGTAATTTCATTCCTTACATCTTGTATGTCAGCTTCAAGTTTTGTAGTAACATCTTCCGCTGTGTCCTTCATATCCGTTTCAATCTTTTCAAGATCATCAACTGATTCCTGCCCTATTTCTACTCCAGTTTCAGCCGTACCTTTTCCGGCTTTTTCTTCTTTAATGGCATCTTCCATACTATAAAAGTCGTCTACAACACTGGAATCATGTCGTTTTTCACTGCTACTAGCATCATATGGATTAGTTGTTTGCATATATTTTCGTTTTATCGTTCCACGATTTCTCACAATCCTGCTCAAGAAGAAAGCAACGATAATAGCAATGAAAATTGCAGCAATAATAACCAAACGCAGATTATTCATGATACTAAATCCGTCAGCACCTACAATCTGATTCATAACAAGCATAGTATTTATATAAACTTAGGTTTAAAAAAATAATGGTACGGACAAGTCTATTCGAAAGGCAGATATCTTGAATCCTACTTATAAAAACGTTTTTCTTAATATTTCTTATAACAGTCTGTTTTTATGTCTGGTATTTCGTTATAACTTGTTTTGCAGTAAGTTACAAACTTGTTCTTATTATGGTGATTACCGTGACCCCTGGTTAGTTACGTTGGAATTGATTACATGTTGACATATTAATTGTGTAAGTTCAAGTATGCTACTTTTATATGATAATATTGTCAAGCTATTTATTTAAAGTACACCTGATACCATCTTTCGAAAAAATCCCTATTCATTGCACCAGGCTTAATCCTTGATATAGCTTTATCTGTAATAAATTTATCTCTAACGCTATTTCCCCAACAGAAAAGCAATGTAAATAAATCCTGTACATACTTTTTCCTTTCTGCTGCTCTTTCTCTGGAAGGCAAGTCTATTTTTGCCCGGCCATCTTCTATCCTGAGATATTTACGCAAATTTTCATAATCTTTATCAGCTCTTTGCCCTAAAAGGTCTCTTGCGTTTTCTGGTATGTCAGATCTAAGATTGTATTTTTGTATATGCGTTAGTATCTTTTCATATTCACATAAGAAAGCATCTACGATTTCTATTGGAGTCGCATCACTATTTGTATCGAATGTCTTGGTAAGCAAATCCTGGATTCTCTCAAACCCTTTTCTCAGGATAGTTTCTTCTGCCTCAAATTGATACTCTAATAAAAACTCACTAACTAATTTTTGTCTATTTGCAGGAGATGGGTCCATAGCTTTTCTGACAGCTTTTATTTTATGATCAGATACTTTCTTTCTTTTTACCAATTGTTCTATAGCTCTATCAATATAACCATCATATCCCCACTCTCCTAATTTCGCATTCTTTAATTCCGCAAAATTGTTTTCCAGTCCTAAATCATCAAATGGTGTTTTGCCTGCAATTAAATAGAACCCGACGCAGCCCAGAGAGTATATATCACTGCTTACGCTATATATTTTCCTATTTCCCAACGTTTCCGGTGCGGAATAATTTGGTGTTCCATGGGCTCCCCCGGAGGAAGTGCCTTTTCCAAGTTCAGGATCTCCCATTCTTCCCTGAATATTTAATCCCGCGCTTCCAAAATCACCAAGTTTAGCCAATCCGCCATGAAACAAATATATATTCGAAGGCTTTATGTCTCTATGTAAATATCCATGTCCTGCACCTAAACTATGAACAGCCGACAATCCCACAGCTACTCTTTCAATTACAGAGTCCATTAAGGCTTCGGGGAAATCTTCCTTATACTTTCTTCTTCTTAATAAAGTGAGATTATGATCTGCCAATTCTTCAACCAGGACAGGAACTCCATCAGGTGTTGCAAGGCATCCATAGTATGTTATTATTTCAGGAACTCTCTGCCTCATAAGCATCTCTAATATTTTTGCTTCCCGTACAAATCTTTCTATAGACGATTTACAAGGTTCTTTTGGTGATTTTAAAGCAACAGTATCCCCTTCTCTAAGACCAAATATCGGTCTGTTTACTACAGCCTGTGCTATATCTGCCAAAGTTCCACTGGTTTTAACTGAAATACTGCTGAATTTCCCTGAAAAACAATCTTCTAATTCATCAGGTTCCATGTTTATTAACCTCCCTGGCTTTTAATAAAATAAATGTTATATCATCTTTTCCTGCCAATATTTTTTGTGCGGTATTAATAGAAACTCCCTTAAACTTTGAATAAAATAATGGCACCAAAATAGGATTGTTTGCTCTGTTTACTAACTTGCATGGAACATCTTCGAATTCTTCTTCAGAAATAATCTCGGCTATTTCTAATTTAGAAACAGGATCTAATATCCCGTCTGTTGTGAGCAGAAACATATCATTATTGTGTACATTCACTCTATTAGAATGAACTTGAATATGTTCATTTCCAATATATTGTTTCAACCTTGCATTTATTGAGTGAATCTTTAGTTCTTCTTTACTGCATCCTTTATGTCCATTTTGTATTCTGTCATCCTGTGTTAACTGGAACAAGGAGTTTGCCCCATGTTGATGATTATTTCTATACGAAAATGCATGAGAATCTCCAACATTGTGGAGATAAGCAATACCATTATGACAGAAAAAAGAAACCAATGTTGTTCCAAAATTCTGCAAATCTTTTGAGAATTCTGCTATTGGATATATTATCTGGGAATTAGTATATTCTATAACACCTTTAATTCCTTCTTGAATATTCTCCGGAGGGTAGTCTTTCTCTTTAAGCCTTTCATACAATTTGGTTAATCTGTAAGCAATTGTTTGTACTGTAATCCTGCTGGCTTCGCTTCCATTTCCATGTCCTCCCAATCCATCGGCAATAACAAATATATTTCTCTCTTTATCAATATATTTATAATCTTCGTTTATTTTCCTATTCTTATTTATTCCGGAAGTGCTTTCTGATAAAGCATCAAATTCAATACCTCTCCTTGACCCCGTATCATTCTTTTCCTGCATTTTCAAGATCAAATAGTTATAGAAATGTAGACATAGTTAATGTCTTGATATGGATACTTCACAACAAATCAATCCTGCTACATATTGTAGTGATGTAAACTTTTGGCACAATATATAATATTTGTCAAGAAAAATCAATACTTATTTTACCAAATTTATAGTAATGGACAAGTTTAGGGAAATAACGCCTGATTTTCATACGGAAATTTCTAAGTTTTTACATAAACAGTAGTTGAGTGTAAAAGGAATGTGCAAAAGTGCTTGAAGATTGGAAGTTGTTTGATATAATGAGTTATCCTTTTTCAAAATTTCTACATATTTATGCATTTTGATGTGATTATTTTTCCGCACCCTGTATAAATATTTCGTTTTCGGGGCGTAGCGCAGCTTGGTTTAGCGCACTTGAATGGGGTTCAAGAGGTCGCTGGTTCGAATCCAGTCGCCCCGATCATTACTAACAAAAGGGTTGTATAAATTTTGGTGACGTTCTAATCTCCCTTTTTTTCTCCATTGTAGTCAGCTTTCTTAAACCGAAAGTTAATCAAATATCAGTATTGCTTTGACTTCCTACCGATATTATCATATAATTTTGGCTTTAGCTACCTGTACATTCTATTTATAAATTACATCATAAATACTTGTGTTGCCAACAATTTAAATGAAGAAGACAAACAAAAAATCATCAGGAAAACTAACCAATAATTTAAAATCCAAGAAGACGGGCTTTTCTATAGGGTATCTACTCCTTTTCCTTGTAGTTTTATATATTATACAGATGTTTATGTCACCTAAAGCCGGTGAAATCCCTTATAGCCAATTCAGGACATACTTAAGTGAGGGAAAGATAGTTGATTGTTCTGTAGGCGAGAAAATAATCAGGGGTCACTATGAAGGTGCAGCCGGAAAAAACAAACCTGTTGCTTTCGTAACTATTCCGGTACAAGACCTCAAGTTGGTTAACGAATTAGAAGCAAAAAACGTTAAGTTCAAGGGCGAAGTAGAGAATAATTTCCTCAGGGATATGTTAATGTGGTGGATTTTCCCTTTTGCAATTATCGCAATGGCCTGGTTCTTCATATCAAAAAGAATCGGCGGAATGGGAAACCCTTTTATGTCATTCGGAAAGGCAAAGATTAAATTATATGCCGAGGAAGATGCAAAGAAAACTACTTTTGCCGATGTTGCAGGATGCGAAGAAGCCAAGGAGGAACTACAAGAAATAATAGAATTCTTAAAGTACCCACAAAAATTCCAGAAACTTGGCGGTAAGATTCCGAAAGGTGTTTTACTTGTTGGACCTCCAGGAACCGGAAAAACACTTCTGGCAAAAGCCGTTGCAGGTGAATCAGGAGTGCCTTTCTTCTCAATAAGCGGGTCTGATTTTGTAGAAATGTTTGTTGGAATGGGGGCGGCAAGAGTACGTGATATGTTTGAACAGGCTAAGCAGAAAGCCCCCTGCATAGTCTTTATTGACGAACTTGACAGTGTGGGGAGACAGCGAGGCGCAGGTTTAGGCGGTGGCCATGATGAACGAGAGCAAACACTTAACCAGCTATTGGCCGAAATGGACGGTTTCACTCCAAATAGCGGCGTAGTTATCATTGCTGCAACAAACAGGCCTGACGTCCTGGATTACGCATTGCTTCGTCCTGGGAGATTTGACAGGCAAGTAACTGTCGATAGACCTGACTTGATAGGGAGAGAAGCTATCTTAAAGGTACACGCAAAAGACGTTAAAATAGAACCTAATGGCAATCTTAATATAATAGCAAAACGGACTCCCGGATTCTCAGGCGCTGACCTGGCAAATGTTATTAATGAGGCCGCATTACTTGCTGCTCGACGTGATAAAAAATTTGTTGAAATGGCGGAACTTGAGGAATCAATAGAAAGAGTTATTGCAGGCCCGGAAAGAAAAAGCAGGGTAATAAGTGATGAGGAAAAGAGTATCGTTGCATATCATGAATCAGGTCACACATTGGTAGCGGCAATACTACCTAATACCGACCCTGTGCACAAGGTTTCGATTATAGCAAGAGGCGCAGCGGCGCTTGGTTATACATTACAACTTCCTACAGAGGATAAATATTTGACCAAGGAATCTGAGATATTGGATACCTTATGCGTCCTTCTTGCCGGTCGTGCTGCTGAAGAAATTGTCTTTAATGAGTTATCCACCGGCGCACAAAATGACCTGGAAAGAGTAACAAAATTAGCCAGAAATTATGTATGTAAATTTGGAATGAGTAGAACTCTCGGCCCGCAAACATTCGGAAGGCAACAGGGAAATATATTTCTTGGGCATGACCTAGTCCAGGAAAAAGAGTTCAGTGAGAAAACGGCAATAGAAATTGATTCAGAAGTATCAAGAATAATCAAGGAATCTTACGCCAAAGCCAAGTCGCTGATTGAAAAAAATAAAGACAAACTGGAACTCCTCGCGAAAAAGCTCGAAGAAGATGAAGTATTGCAAGCCGATCAAATTCTTGAGCTACTAAACCTTAAAAAAGAAAAGAAAGAGGGATCGAGGAAGAATAATTTAGTAGCGGAAAAAGAAACTCGCCAATCTTAATGAGTTTTTATTTTGGGAAACTTATAATTCGGCCAACATATCTTTCGGAAGGGAAAAATTAGCGTAAACATTCTGAACATCATCATGATTCTCTAAGCTTTCCATCAGGGAGACAATGTTGCTGCCTTTTGCCTCGTCCAGCTCGATAAAGGTACTGGGAACCCAACTAATCTCAGCTAATTCTATTTTAACACCCTCATTCTGTAACACTTTTTTAATATTATTAAAGTCCTTAGTTTCACAGTCAATCTGATACATTCCATCTATTGTTTGTAAATCTACACACCCCGCATCAAGAACAAGCGCCATCAACTTTTCCTCATCTATTTCGCTAATGTTAACACTTATCAATCCCTTTTTCTGAAACATCCATGAAACACAACCGGACTCTCCAAGATTTCCTCCGGATTTTTCAAAAATCTTTCTTATCTCTGCCGCAGTCCTGTTCTTATTATCAGTTAATATCTCCACCAGTACAGCGACACCGTTAGAGCCATAACCTTCATAAAGACTTTCATAAAGCACAGCATCTCCACTCAGTTCTCCCGTACCCTTAAGTATTGCACGTTCAGTATTATCCTTGGGCATATTCTCAGATTTAGCTTTATCAATAGCATACTGTAATTTTAAATTCATTTCTGGATTGCCACCACCCTGTCTGGCCGCAGAAGTAATGGCCTTGGCAAGTTTGGAAAATATCTTCCCTCTCTTCGCATCTGCTGCCCCCTTTTTATGTTTTATAGTTGACCACTTAGAATGTCCTGACATTACTTTCTACCTTACTTTATAATACGTAATTACCAAATTCTATTGTTATTTAATATGATTTCTAGCAACTCTCTCTCCTGATTTCAACTTTTCCGTTGAGTTTTCTACCATCTTCAGATATTGAAGCTTTTCAAGTTTATTTTGAACCATTTTTCTAGCTTTCAACTCGCGGGCAGTTTTATGCTTTAAATGTGGAGAGGCCTCTGACTCCGACTTTTCCCATAACTTTAAGGCTGTCTCCCATTGGATCTGTGCCCTTTCCCAGAAACCAAGAGAATAATACACATCTCCTATATGACCCATAATTTCCGGGTCTTCAGCAAATTTTGATGCCTCAATTAGTTTCTGCAATGCTAACATTATCTTTCCACCGTCTTCTTCTTCCGCTAATTTATAATATGCCCAACCCAAACTATCAAGATATGCGCCATTTTCAGGCTCAATACTTAAAGCCTTTTCTATCAAACTTAAAGCCTCGTCTAACTGTTCTCCTTTTTCAATAAAAAAATAACCCAGAAAGTTATTTGCCTGATGATAATCAGGGTCCATCTGCAAAACCTTCTCTAATTCCTCTACTACATTCTTATGATCATTCATCTCATAGTATATGTTAGCCAGCATGAAACGAACCTCTTTCAGGGCCTCATCATCTTTATTATTTATTACAATCGAAATTGCAGTTTCCAGCGTCTCGATAGCTTCTTTATCTTCACCCTTCCTCTGGAAGATTTGACTTAACGTAGTATACTCCCCCAAACTTTTACTTCCTTTGCTTACACTCTCTTTCAATATTCCAAAGACCTTTTCTCTCTCTAACTCTGCTTTCTCATATTGTTTTATCTTTTCATAAATATTTGACAAATTAATGCGCATAAGCCAGGCATTAGAATCATATTCAATAAAAGATTCGAATGCAGCAATTGCATTATCATAATCTTCCAACTCCTCGTAACACAAAGCAAGATAAAAAATTATAGGCGCAGAATGAGGACTAGCTTCCCTGGCCTTAATAAACTCATTTATTGCTTCATTAATTTTTTTTGCTTCAACGTAAATCTGGCCGAGCTTGAAGTGGATTTTGACAGGCTCATCTGTCAATTCCAGATCAAGTATCTTTTTATATACATTCGTTGCATTTTCTATGTCACCATTTTTGATATAACTATTTGCCAGGCGATGCAGCATGTCAGATACAAAGACCTTGTCAACTCCATCCATTACAGAAGAATCAGCACGTTCGTATTCTGAAATAGCTCCTTTTTCATTACCTTCACTTGCATATATATTTCCAAGTGTATAATGAATACTAAAATCATCAGGTTTTAGTTGTGCAATCTTTTCAATATGAAACAAAGCTTTTTCCTTTTTATTCAACTGGAAGTAACACGTAGCTAAATAATTATGTATTTTTTCAGCATTTGGATTTGACTGTAATGTTTTCTCAAGAAACACTATTGCCTCTTCCCAACGACGGTCCAACATTAGATAAAATCCAGTACAAAAATCCACGTAAGCCTGAGTTCCATTACGCAACAAAAAATCATTTTCTCTGTTTTTCCTGGATTCTGCTAAAGTTGTTTCACACAGGAATGCAAAAGCGTATACAAAAAGTAATAAAACTATAATTTTTGTTTTCGACATGCAATGCCTCAATAGGTGTGTGTTTCTCTTATGAAAGACAGAATATAATACTCCTTCACAAGTTTTATAATTACCGATTATTATATATGTACGGCAGAACTGCTGTAAGTAGAATAAAGGATTTTGAGCATAACTAAAGTATAACCTTATTGAGTGGATATTCAATTATACCTTCCGCACCAACTCGTTTCAATTCAGGAATAATGTTTCTAACCACTGATTCATCCAGTATTGTTTCTACAGCATATCCTGCGTTGCCTGAAAGTGGAGAAACAGTAGGGGTTCGCAAAGCAGGTAATTTCTCTAACAAGGCATTCAAACCCTCATTTGAAATATTCATCTTTAACCCAACCTTGTCACGTGCAATTATGGCTCCCTGAAACAATATTGCCAGGTTTTCCATCTTCTGCTTTTTCCACGGATCTTCCCACGACTTATGGTTAGAAATGAATACCGTGGCAGATTCTGTTACAGTATCAATAATGCGAAGATTATTAGCTCTTAAACTACTGCCGGTCTCTGTCAACTCTACAATTGCATCAACAAGGTCTGGCGCCTTTGCCTCTGTAGCGCCATGTGAAAACTCAACCTCAGCATGAATATTCCTCTCTTCAAGATACCTTTTGGTAACGTTTACAAGTTCAGTTGATATCCTCTTCCCCTGAAGATCCTCCACGGATTTAACAGGAGAGTCCTCCGGCACAGCAAAAACCCAACGGACTGTTGTTAATTTCTGCTTTGCATATACCAACTTTTCAACACATCTAACATCAGAACCGGCTTCTTCCACCCAATCCTGGCCTGTGAGGCCGGCATCTATAATCCCTTTTTCAACATAACGAGACATGTCTTGCGGGCGAATTAATCTTAACGATAATTCATCATCATCAACTGTCGGATAGTATGATCTACTGCTTACATAAACCCTGTAACCTGCATTCTTCATCATGCCAATTGTAGCTTCCTGCAAGCTTCCTTTTGGTATACCGAATCTCAACTTCTCCATAATCTCACTGCCTCTGTTTTCTGCAATATTTTTTTCTTCGTTAATCGCTTTTTCTATTAGGTCTAGAACATGGCCGCTCTTCTTTCTTGCCTCATCCAGATAAAAAGTCAACGACGGCGTATTTCTCAATTTCAAATGTGAGGCCATTTCAGACTGTATATATCCCTTTGCATGCTTCAGGGCATTTAAAGTCTTTTTTTGTGATGGCGCATCACCCTGGATTGCAACATAGACCTTCGCCACTCTAAGGTCAGGAGAAGGTTCTACTCTTGTTACGGTTACCAGATTTATCCTGGGGTCTTGCAGCTTGTACAAAATAACCTTACTGATCTCTTGTTCGATTACCCCTCTAACCTTTTCCAATCTTCTCGTCATAATCCTGTATAATTAAATCAAATCCAACTCATAATCAACTAATTCTATCAGTGGAAAAAGACGAAAGGAGTTTATAAGTGATGATAATTTGCTATTAACATATTGCCTGTCTGTTCCCACCATAGCAACACCAATATTTGAACACTTATGATTGTCCTGCTCATCCGTTTCAGAAACCGAAACATTGAACTTGTTTCTGATCCTGTCTTTTAAACTTTTAATTATACGTCGTTTGTCTTTTAAAGAGCGTGAACTTCTCATTACAACTTTAATGCTTAAAATCCCTACGACCATGATAATTCTTCTCAGAATCTTAACTAATGCCCTGTGTGAGTCATTCCTTAATTCAAGGTACGTGCAACATGCTTAATTTCATAAGACTCTATTACGTCTCCCACTTTTATGTCATCAAATCCCGCAATCTTAATACCACATTCATATCCTGCCCTTACTTCTTTTGAATCTTCCTTGACTATTCTCAATGTCGCAATTTTACCATCGTATATGACTACGCTGTCTCGTATCAGCCTCACCATGGAATTACGCAATATTTTTCCATTTTTCACATAACATCCTGCTATATTACCGACCTTCGATACCTTAAAGATCTTTCTTACCTCAACACTTCCAAGAGTGTGTTCAACTTTATCAGGGGTCAACATTCCCTCTAAAGCAGCTTTTATATCGTTTGTGGCATCATATATAACTTTATATAATCGCACGTCCACTCCACACGCTTCTGCAAGTGTCTTTGCCTTATCTTCAGGAACAACGTGAAAACCAATCACTACTGCATCAGAAGCATCCGCAAGCAAAATATCCGTCTCTGTAATCCCGCCAACACCGCTATGTAATATTCTGGTTCTAACTTCCTTATTAGAAATTTCTTCCAATGATTTTTTAAGCACCTCAACTGAACCTTTAAAATCAGCTTTCAAGATTACTTTAATTTCCTTAATATGTCCTTCTTCTATCTTTTTATACAAATTTTCTAATGTAACATGTTGTCGGCCAGACAGTGTCACTTCTCGCATTTTTCTTTCTCTTTTCGAAGCAATATCTCTGGCCTTTTGAATATCCTTAATAACGTAAAATTTATCGCCCGCCTCCGGACAAGTTGACAACCCTGATATCGCAACCGGCGTTGACGGCACGGCTTCTTTTATCACTTTTCCATGATCATTATATAACGCTCTTGCTCTACCATATGTCTGGCCACACAGGACAATGTCACCATGCCGAAGAGTACCCTCTCTCACTAACAGGTTTGCAATGACGCCTCTACCTTCGTGGATGTGTGCCTCCAGAACGATACCCCTGGCCGGTTTCTTGGAAACAGCCTTTAACTCCAAAATCTCCGCTTCCAATAATAATCCATCCAGCAGAGCATCAAGTCCTTGCTTAGTAACAACTGAGGTTTCTATCATTTGCACCTTTCCACCCCAATCTTCAGGATTTAAATCTAACGATGCCAACTGCTGTTTTACCTTTAATACGTTTGCTTCCGGTTTATCTACCTTATTTATAGCCACTACAATCGGTACATTAGCCGCGCGCGCATGATTAATAGCTTCTTCTGTTTGCGGCATTACTCCATCATCAGCCGCAACTACCAACACAACCAGGTCTGTAACGTTTGCCCCCCTTGCCCTCATAGCCGTAAAAGCCTCATGTCCCGGAGTATCCAGAAAAACAACAGATTTCCCATTTGTGTCAACACGATAAGCGCC
>CAKKPF010000243.1 GCA_919901575.1 Candidatus Brocadiaceae bacterium | reverse complement strand
CGTTTTTGCGGAGGCCATTGTTTCGCAAGATATCCTTCAGCTACAAAGGCCGATTACTGGATTCCTTGCAGGACCGGTATATCTGATACAACAATATTCCTTTGTATGGCGAAGCTAATAATAGATAACAAATGGTATGATGCGGATTTTGTCAAGAAGTTTACGGACTTCCCGCTTCTGGTCAGGACAGATACACTTAAGAGACTGAAGGCCGATGAAGTATTTGCTGACTACAAATCTCTTGCGCTTGAATATAGCGCCAACGTACAGGGGTTGACGGACGAACAAAGGAATGAAATCGGTGATTTTGTTGTATATGACACAAAAACCAATGATTTTAAAGCAATAACCAGGGAAGATGTGGGTAAGAAAATGGTGGCCAAAGGCATAGATCCTGCTCTGGAAGGTACATTCAAGGTTAAGATAGTAGATGGTAAAGAAGTTGAGGTTATAACTCTTTTTGATCTTTACAAGATTCATCTCAGGGACTTTGATGTAAAGACCACTGCGGAGATTACTGGTTCTCCTCCTCATCTCCTTGAGAGGCTTGCAAAGGACTGCGCAACTATCAAACCGGTTTCCATACATTATGGAGAAGGTATAAACCATTATTTCCATGCAACACTGCATAACAGAGCCACATATCTGCCTCTAATGTTAACGGGTAATATAGGATATCATGGTTCAGGTTCACATACCTGGGCTGGTAATTACAAGGCTGGAAACTTCCAGGCTTCAAAATGGTCAGGTCCGGGATTTAAGGGAATTATTGCAGAGGACCCATTTGACATGAGTCTTGATCCTCACTTGGACGGCAAAAATGTACATGCACATAGTTATGCAATGGACGAAGAGGTTGCTTATTGGAACCATGGTGATACGCCTTTGATCGTTAATACGCCTAAATTTGGCAGAAAAAGCTTTACAGGAACCACGCACTATAACACTCCTACTAAGGTAATGTGGTTTAACAACGTCAACCTGATTAATAACGCTAAATGGGTATATGAGATGTTTAAGAATGTCAATCCCAGGATTGACCTTATTATATCCAGTGACATCATGATGACATCATCCGTACAATATGCAGACGTAGGGTTCCCGGTAAATTCATGGATGGAATTTGAGAACTATGAGGTTACATGTTCATGTTCGAATCCATTCCTGCAGGTATGGAAAGGCGGAATAAAACCGCTTCATGATACTAAGGACGATGTTGTTGTGCCTGCGCTGGTTGCAAAGAGAATGGGAGAAATCCTTGGTGATGGCAGGTTTGCAGATTACTGGAAATTTGTGTTAGAGGGCAGGCCTGAGGTTTACATGCAAAGGCTATTTGACGGCAGTGTTACTACAAGAGGTTATAATGTAAACGATATGATTGCCGGTAAGTATGGTGTTCCAGGCGGCGCGCTTTTGAATTTCGGCACGTATCCAAGGACTCCATTCTATGAACAGGTAATCTATGATAGGCCGTTCTTTACTGATGATGGAAGGCTTCATTCATACTGTGACATACCTGAGGCGATTGAATACGGTGAAAACTTTGTATGCCATAGAGAAGCGGTTGAAGCGACACCGTATCTTCCAAATGTAATTGTCAGCACAAATCCTTACATTCGGCCTGAAGATTACGGAATCCCAATGGACCACATGGGAGCAGATGAGCGTCATGTAAGAAATATAAAGATGCCGTGGAGTGAGGTAAAGAAGACGAAGAACCCTCTGTGGGAGAGAGGCTATAGATTCTATTGCGTGACTCCAAAAACGAGGCACAGGGTACATTCGCAGTGGAGTACGGTGGACTGGAACCTTATATGGAATAACAACTTTGGCGATCCA
>CAKKPF010000242.1 GCA_919901575.1 Candidatus Brocadiaceae bacterium | reverse complement strand
TATTAACCGTAATAAATTGCTATCATTAGTAACCGTTATTAACCATTGTTAACCGTATCAATTGCTACCGATGTTAACTGTTTATTTTCCAAAGGGAGTTAATTTATATGAAGATTCGAAATAAAATTTTATTCTCGTTTTTGGTTCCAGGTCTCTTAATCGGAAGCCTTGCGATTGGCATCGGTTATCACTTTATCAGAAAAGTAGTCGAACGAAATATTTATGATCAATTAGAGATAGCGGCAGATGATGCGGTTAAACATGTTGGTTATTTATTTCGTGAAAAAAAGAGACAAATCCTTCATTTCAGTTCTGACGGCTTTATAAGAGAGTGCACAGAAAGAATAACTAATGAACCTGCCCGAATAGGTTCAGGCGGGGCAGCCGGTGATCTTTATACTGTTCAATTAAACCGCCACCTCATTGATAATAAAAAACCGCTTGACACAGATATCCTGGGTATCTTTATCGTAGACCTTGGCGGTAAGGTAATCGGTTCAACAGAGGCTGATCAAACAGGCATGGACGTCTCAGGTGAGGCATATTTTTCAGAAACATTAAAAAAGGGTTCTTATGTAAGCAATTTATATCATTCTCATAAATTTAATGAAAATACGTATGAGGTATCGAGATTACTCTTCAGTAAAGATAGAAAGAAAACAATAGGCGTAATCGTTGTCAATTACAGGGGTGACAGTATTGGAATCGCTGACCGTAGTAATATTTCAGGAGAATCAGGGCAGGCAAAACAGCCGGAAGGATTCGGAGAAACAGGAGAAATATATATCGTAAACAGTGATAAATTAATGGTTACGGAATCGAGATTTATAAAAGGCGCAGCACTTAAACAGGTTGTTGATACCGAAGGCGTTCAAGCTGCATTTGAAAACGGGACAGGTATGGCCGGGATATATCCCGACTATAGAGGTATCCCGGTACTGGGCGTTTCGAGATATTTTGAAGAGATAGACTGGGTTCTGCTGGCAGAGAAGGATGTTACTGAGGCCTTTGCCCCCGTTGTGCGTATAAGATACTTTGCTATTACTATGGGAACTGCGGGCATTATAGTTTTAGTGATAATTACAATATTAATTTCAAAAGGGATAACAACGTCCATCCATAAGTTAGTCATATCTGCCGATGTCATCTCAAATGGAAATTTAAATCAAGAAATCAATGTAGAAAGCAGGGATGAAATAGGCGTTCTGGCAGGCTCGTTTGATGCCATGCGTATAAAGCTTGGTATATTACTGAAGAATATTGAAGAGGGCAAGAAGGAGTGGGAATCAACGTTTGATTCAGTGAAAGACATAATCATCCTGTGGGGTAAAGACTGCAGATTAATCAGGTGCAACAAAGCGTTATTAGACAATCTTGATGTCAAATTTGAAGATATTGCCGGTAAGAACTGTCGTGAGCTTTTCCCTCAAATCAAGGAAGAGGACTTAAGCAAATGTTCAGTAATAGAGACGACTAAAACCTTGAAACCTGTTACAAGTGAGATAGAAATACCCTGTTTGAATGGTTTCTTTAGTGTCTCAAACTTTCCCCGTTTTGATACTAATGGTGAATTTGTCGGCGCTGTTCAGATCATGAATGATATCACAAGGCGGAAGCAGGCGGAAGAAGAGCTTAAAATGCGTTTGTTTCAATATTCATCAATCTCCGAAGTTGGCTTGCATGCGCTGTCCCGTATCGGAATATCTGAGTTGATGGATGAAATCGTTTCTGTCGTTGCCAAAACCCTCAGGGTTGAATATTGCAAAGTCCTGGAGATCCTTCCGGATGAAGACGCCGTAATATTACGGGCGGGAGTAGGCTGGAGGCAAGGGTACGTGGGCAAGGCTAAGGTAGACATCAGGTACAATTCACAAGCCGGTTACACCCTGTTATCTAAAGAACCTGTAATCGTAGAAGACCTTCATACAGAAACCAGATTCAGAGGGCCTTCGCTGCTCCTGGAACATGGAGTGGTCAGCGGTATGAGCGTTATCATTCAAGGCAGGGACCGGCCATTTGGGATCCTCGGCGCACATACAGCCGTACGGCGGAAATTCACAAAGAATGATGTAACCTTCCTGCAGGCAGTCGCGAATATCCTTGCTAACGCTATTGAACGTAATAATGCATATAAGAAGTTAAACAAATATCGTGAAGATTTAGAGGTACAAGTCAAAGAAAAAACTAAAGAGATTCACTTCCTGGTTGAGTTTCCGGAGACCAATCCCAACCCGGTACTGAGATTTAACCGGGATGGGGTAATAACATACACAAACCCTGCTATGGAACTTGTCAAAAAGGAGATGAACTTTGATAAATGTGTCAACATCAAAGAAATCTTCCCCCGGAATTATGAACAATTAGTCAATACCGTTGGCACAGACAGGATAATTATTAATAAAGAAGATAACTTAAAAGACAGGACGTTTCTCATAACCTGCAACTCTCTGCCTGGTGAAGAGAATGCATTTATAGCTCTCTATGACATTACTGACCGCAAACGTGCAGAAGAGGAACTGTGGAAAAGCGATGAATTAAAGAAACGCATAATTGAAAGTTCCGTTGATTGTATCAAGCTTTTAGACCTTCAGGGAAATCTTCTGTTTATGAGTAAGGGGGGGCAGGAGGCTTTAGAAATAGATGACCTTGAACCCTTACTAAATAAATCGTGGATAGATTATTGGAAAGGTGCAGACCATAAAGCTGCCATTGACGCAATTTCAAAGGCAAAAGATGGGTCTACAGGCACATTTCAGGGTTTTTGCCGGACAATGAAAGGTAATCCTAAATGGTGGGACGTTGTAATATCACCAATCTATGGTTCTGGTGGTAAAATCGAGCAATTTCTAGCTATTTCCAGAGATGTCACTGAATACAAACAGTTTGAGAACGCTTTGATTAAAGCCAGGGATCAGGCCGAGGCTGCCAACCGTGCCAAATCTGAATTCCTTGCAAACATGTCTCACGAACTGAAAACACCCCTGAATTCCGTTATAGGCTTTTCCGAGATTTTAATAGACAAATCTTTCGGTGCAATAAACGAGAAGCAGGAGAAATATTTGCACAATATTCACAAAAGCGGCAAGCATCTCCTGGAGATGATCAACGATATTATGGATTTGTCCAGGGCAGAAGCGGGGAAAATGGAACTGGAACTGAAAGAGCTTTCTCTGCCGCAGATTCTAAATGATACATCTGCGGCAATGAAACATGCAGCCGTCAGGAAAAACATAGAAATCAAAACTTATATTGATGAAAAACTGTCAACGATAAAGGCAGATGAAGTCAAAGTGAGGAAGATAATCAATATACTTCTGGATAACGCAGTCAAATTTACTCCTGATGGGGGTAAAATCAGGATTGAGGCTGTCAGTATCGAAGATAAGGTTCAGATATCAGTTACCGACACCGGTATCGGTGTTAAATCTGAGGATCAAGAGCGTATCTTTAAGGGATTTGAACAGGCTGACGGCTCATACACACGGAAACACGGTGGAACAGGATTGGGATGGGCACTGTCCATGAAGTATGTGGAAATGCATGGAGGAAAGATATGGGTGGAAAGTCCTCCGGGGACAGGTATGGCGCTTGAAGAGGGAAAGGGGAGTTCGTTTATATTTGAGATTCCATGCAAACCGGAACAGCCTGATACCAGGATAATTGATCCAACAACCAGGCTCCTTACATGGGAATACTTTTTCAGACATATCGAGAGGATATTGCTGTTACATAAAAGGATAAATCATCAATTCGGCTTGCTGTGCCTGAAACTGGAGGATGGAGAAAAGAAATTGGAGGCGTTATCATTTGCTGAGGTTATCAAAGATGTGATTCGAAAGCACGAGATATTCACACACGACAAAGACAAGAAGTGTTACTACACAGTATTGTTCGATATTGACAGAGAGAAAGCCGACCATGCTACTATGAGGATCAGTGAGGCGCTTAAAGAGAGAGGTTATGCCTCAAACATAAAGACTGTGATCTATCCGGAAGATGGAGATAGTGTAGATGCATTGCTTGAGGCGTTAAGTGGATAAAAGGATGAGAGACGATAACGGTTAACAGAAGTTAACAACGGTTAACTACTGTTAATAACGGTTACTAATGATAGCAACAACCGTTTTACAACGCAACTGATATTAACCGCTATTAACCAATTTTAACTGTTGTTAACCGAGTTTATTATTACTGTTATTAACCATTATTAACCGCTGTTAACTTATTCATGGGATGCGTCGTTTATTTATGTATATTTTCTGTTTAACATGGAGGAGGTACAGAAATGACTGGAGAGAAGATCTTAATTGTTGATGATAACCAGATGAATATGGAACTTGTCTCTGATATCCTCGAGATTAACGGTTATCAGGTATTGCAGGCAGGAGATGCAAAGACCGGGATTGACATTGCTAAGAAGGAATTGCCTGACTTAATACTTATGGATATCCAACTACCCGGCATGGATGGATTCCATGCTACAAGTATATTGAAAGAGGAAGTGGAAACCAGGGATATCCCTATCGTTGCCATTACTGCACATGCTATGAAGGGGGATGAAGAAAATATACTGAAAGCAGGCTGTGCCGGATATATTTCAAAACCCATAGACACAAGGAAATTTCCCGGAAAAGTTAAGGATTTCTTGAAGAGAAAATTACAGAAATAATACGATGATGTGTATTTAAAACAGTAAACAGTGCTTCAGTAAGGCAATGTCATTAAATTTACGCTTTCAGGATTTCTCAAACATGTCCTTAATCCATGTCATAGCTGCTAATGCATGTGGTAAACCGATTGTCGTAATAGCAAGTATACCGACGTGCATAATCTCTTCTTTTGATACACCTGTATTAAGCGCATTTCTAACCGCAGAATGCACTGCTCCCTCGGAACCGGTGCCGATCGCTATGCCAAGTTTTACAAGCCTTCTTGTCTTTTCATCCAGAGGGCCTGCTTCATGACATTGTGTGCCAAGGTTTTCAAATGCTTTGCATACATCAGGGTATTCCCCTGCAAGATCCTTAAACTGTGATGGTAATTCATAAGACATTTTTCTATCCTCCTGTAAAATTTTGAAATTATTCTTTCTCAGACAGGCCGGGAAATTGTTCCATCAGGGGTTTATTGTCTCTGTTTATGTGCGTTTGTTCTTTCAGGGCCTTCCTTATATATTTCGGAAGGTTAAAGAGCGCCTGATGGGTAGTGCCGTCATAGAATCTCAATTCTCCGTTGACCCTTTCAGAAATTCTCCGGTCTATTTCCTCTCTACTTATCAGGGCAGGATCGATATCATTTGTCGCCAGACAGAATCCCCAAAGCAAGGCAAAGGATGGAACATAAGCGGCATAAGGAAATACATTGGGAAATACATCTTTAAGCGTTTTATAAAGAACAGTGTATGTTTTGAGAGCCACAGGAGAGGTGGTGCTTGCCTGGATGGACAATAAACCGTGTGGTGTGAGCTTTTGCCTCACTAATTCGTAAAATTCTCTGGTAAAGAGTTTATATGAAGGGCCTTCTTCCAGAGGACATGTGATATCCATGATGACGGCGTCAAATGCATCATCGGAGTCCTCTATGAATTTGCGGCCGTCGCCAAAAGTAAGCACCGTTCTTTTATCTGTAAAGCTGCCATTATGAAAGGTTGGCAGGTATTTCATGGCACATTCCACCACCTTTTCGTCAATATCCACCATCGAGGCCTTGTTGACTGTCTTGTGGTGAAGAACTTCTCTCAAGGTAGCGCCCTCACCGCCGCCTATGATTGCTATCGTTTCGGGATTGGGGTGTAGTATTAAGCCAGGCTGTACGAGGGCTTCGTGATAGATAAACTCGTCCAGTTCAAACGATTGAAATTCGTTGTCGAGAATAAGGCATCTCCCAAAGTTGTGAGTCTCTGCTACTACTATCTCCTGGAAGTCTGAATGCCCATAATATATAGTGCCCTTTATGGCGTGTTTGTGGACCTCAGAAGGGCTCAAATAGTCGTAAATCCATCGTGAAGGAAGGTTTTTTTTCAGTTTATATCCCCTAAGTTTCAGAATAGACTTTAGACAGCATAGTCTCTTTTATGTGTGGAGATCCCCTCTTAATCTCTACGGAAGTGTGTTCTTTAGGTTCGAAACCTTCCAGTAAGACCTTGATAGCCAATAGGGGATCGGCTACTGTGCCGCAGGTAAAGATATCAACTGCCACATAACCTTCTACCGGCCATGTATGAACTGAAATATGTGACTCCGATAAGATAGCGACAGCGGTTATCCCTGGAGGATTAAACTCGTGGCAAATTGATTTGACTACGGTTGCCCCGGCGTCATTTGCCGCATCGCACATAATCTGCGTTATCTTTTCAGCATCATTAAGGATTTCCCTGTTACAATCCCACATCTCAACTAAAAGATGCCGACCGTATGCTTCCATTCTCTACCCCCCTATTTTTAAGAAGAAAGATAAAGAATAATTTGTAGCGATTGCTGCCAGCCAGCCTTGATTATACGGCGCGGCAGTCAGGTTCAATGACCTTAACATTGCTTTAAATTACTCTTACTATTTCTTAATTCGTACGGTTATCTACTTACAAATAAACGATAAATCATTTATATATGTTAGAATTAATTTGTCAAGAAAGTTTTTCTTAAAACCTGTTTAATAAAGGCCTGATCAGCCGGCCTTTGGGTAACACTTCAACAATCCCGATGAATGTCTTTATTATTGTTGCGAGTTTGCGTGAAAGTCTGAGTAGTATCAAACCTTTTTCAAACGATAGCCTGTCCATTGAAATAAGATCCCAGTATCTTATATTTGCCATATCCTTTTTAAACAATTCTCTTAACTCAGGAATCCTGTTAAGGTCTATAGTATGCGTACCGTCAGGATTAACAGTAAGTGAATCCTCATGAAAAATGCCCTTTTTTATAACATCTTCTTTTTTATAAAATATGCTGATTATTGACAAGCTGAACCAGAACAAAATCTTTGAATAATAATTGTTTACTTTGTCTATCTTCTTATCACCGAGTCTAAAGGTAACTGTCCTTCTGTCCTTATTAAATATGAAACTTTCTACCGTAAACGGCATCTCTATTACGCCTTCAAAGAATAATCTTTTCAGTTCTACGAAGAAAGACGCATTCCCATCCATACAGGCAACTCTAATTGACTGCAAACCCTCATCTTCAATGGATACTTCATTCACGTACTTATTGACAAAACCTTCCTTTATCTTTATGACCCCCCTGTCAATATCAAGTGAAATGTTTTTACCCAGATTGGCAAGTGTTTTTAAAAGCTCAAGATAAACAGGTAATCTTCCCCTGATCTCCTCAGAAATGGCCTTTGCGCCTCTGCCTAATTTCTCTGCTATGTCTTTGATAGCCGACAAGTTATCCTTCATTTTGCTTATGTGTACTAGAAAAATCCCATTATTCCTTCCCTTTCGGCCCGCCCGGCCCAGACGTTCGCCAGCCCGACAAGGCTGTTCTGGCGGGGACGGGGAGGATTCCAGTGCTTGTCTCTCTGAAAGGCCGTACTGGATTCCTTGCCTGCCCGACATCATTCAGGCGGGCGAAAGCAATGGCGCTCTTAGTCCCATTTTTTAAAAGAGGAAAGCGTGGAATTGTTACGGCCTTACCGGCAATATCCCTGCGATAATGAGCGCCGTCAAATGATATTTTACTTAAAGCGTCATACACCTTCTCCCGTGCTTCCTTTACATCATTGCCACAGGCAACAACACTTAACACACGTCCGCCATTCGTTACTATCTTCCCATTTACGGATCCGGTGCCGGCATGAAAGACATATACATCCTCTTGATTCTTTAATAAATCCAATCCGGTAATCTCCTTTCCATTGTCGTATTGGCCCGGGTAGCCGCCCGAAGCCATTACAACACAAACCGATGCCTGTGAATGCCATTCCAAATCTATCTTGTCCAGCTCACCGGAAATTGTAGCCAGCATTATTGGAACTATATCGCTTTTCATGCGAGTAAGTATTACCTGAGCCTCCGGGTCTCCAAAACGAACATTGTATTCCAATACCATGGGTCCGTTAGACGTTATCATCAGGCCAATGTAAATAACACCCTTGTAAGGCCTGTCTTCTTTATTCATAGCATGAACTGTCGGCACAAGTATTTCCTTCTCTATCCTGTAATATAATTTATCCGTCATCAACGGAACAGGCGAGTAAGCGCCCATACCTCCTGTATTCGGGCCTTTGTCACCGTCGTAAATCGTCTTGTGGTCCTGAGAGCTTTCCATGGGAACAATCGTCCTTCCATCTGTAAATGCCAGCAGAGAAATTTCTTCTCCTGTCAGACATTCTTCTATTACAATCTGATCTCCGGCATTTCCAAACACCCTGTCTTTCATTATAGAATCTATCGCCCGTAGCGCTTCGTCATTAGTTTTGCAAACAAATACGCCTTTACCTTTACTCAACCCATCTGCCTTCACCACTATTGGCGCCCCTCTGGATAAAATATAACGCCTG
>CAKKPF010000241.1 GCA_919901575.1 Candidatus Brocadiaceae bacterium | reverse complement strand
GGAAATAACTGGAAAACCTACTAACCTTGAAAAAGAAGATGGCGGCAGCGATGCCCGTTTTATTGGACGTCTTAACATCCCGGTAATCGTTTCCAGGCCGGTCGTTGGTGAATTACATTCTATAGATGAATGGATAGATATCGAATCTATGGAGACATTCTATCGAATATATGAGCTTTATCTGAAACGAAAACTGCTTTCAGATGATTGAGGGATTTAAGAATTTAGGAATTCAAGAATTGAGGGATTTAAGAATTTAAGGATTGGAGGGATTGTGGGAATTGGGAAATTATAAGAAGTTTGAAGAGTTACCATGCTGGCAAAAAACCAGAGAATTATGCCAAGCAGTATCAAAACTAATAAGTAAAGCCAAGTTCCAAAAGGATTCAAACCTTAAGGAACAGATATGGAAAGCTGCCGGTTCTGCCATGGATAATATTGCTGAAGGATTTGATGATGGTTCGTCACGTGAATTTATTCGTTTTTTAGGTTATTCTCAAAGGTCGTGTGGGGAAGTCCAATCGCAGTTATATCGTGCATTAGATTGCGGTTATATCAATAATTCAGAACTTAATATTGTTTATGATCTTGCGAGTGAATGTAGAAAGCAAATTAAAGGTTTTAGAAAGTATTTAAGAAATTACAAAAAGGATTGAGGGTATAAATAGTATCTTCTCAATTCTTCAATCCCCAAATCCCTGAATCCCTCAATCCTTAAATTCTTAAATTCCTCAATTGCTTACTCACACCAACCCCTTATGCGTGAGCCATCTTTCTGCTTCAAGCGCCGCCATACAGCCTGTACCGGCGGCAGTGACAGCCTGTTTGTAATAAGGATCCATAACATCACCGGCGGCAAATACCCCATCCACACTAGTTGCAGTTCTCCATGACCGACGAGTACCTATAAAGCCCTTCTCGTCTAATTCAACCTGATCATTAAGAAAGGAAGTATTCGGAGTGTGGCCAATTGCAATAAACAACCCTCCACAGTCCAGGTCTGATTCCTCTTTGCTGACGGTATTTTGCAATCGCACTCCTGAGATTATTTTGTCTCCCAGAACATCTATAACTAGAGAATTCCATTTGAATTCTATCTTAGGGTTAGATTTAGCACGCTCCTGCATTATGGGACTTGCCCTGAGTTTATCGCGACGATGAATCAAAATGACCCTGCTTGCAAATTTAGTCAGATATAAACCTTCTTCAATTGCTGAATCCCCTCCTCCAACAACTACCAGCACCTTATCCCTGTAAGCAGGAAGCGCTCCATCACACACAGCACATGCGCTCACTCCTCCTCCGGAATGTGCAAGCCGTTGTTCGTTCGGCAAATTTAACCAATTTGCCCTTGCACCTGTAGCAATAATAACGCTTAAAGCCTCAACCTTGTTGTTTTCAGAAGTCTTTAACTGAAAAGGATGTGCGCTGAAATCAACAGACACAATATCTTCCGTAAGTACCTGAGTATCAAACCTCAGGGATTGTTGTTTAAACAGGTCCATCATCTCGGTCCCTTGTATACCGGAAGGAAATCCAGGATAGTTCTCTACCTCGGTCGTATACATAAGTTGGCCGCCCGGCACCATAATGTTTGACGGTTCTCCCTCATAAACAATTGGATTCAAGTTTGCCCTGGCCGCATAAATTGCTGCTGTCCAGCCAGCCGGGCCGGAACCAATGATTATTATCTTTTCTGTCATATCTTTTCTCCATTTAACTTGGGGCGTCCGCCAGACTGATAGGCGGACGCCCCTACACGTTTACACGTTAAGAAGAGAAATTCTATCATGCCTCTCATTAAAAAGCAAATGCGGATCGGAATAAAGGTAGAATCTCAGTAAGGGTTTTGATATATTTACGGCTTCAGAATGGGCGTTGACACACACCCTCTCCCTATTTCTTCAGGGATGTGAGTCCCTGGAATGCAAGACTCCTTTGTACGGTTGGAAACTATAGGTAACGCCTGACACACTATAAACCTTATTATTTCCCTATAATAACACAAATATGACTGGAAGCAGTTTACGATTAAGAGATGATTCAAAGATTGCCATAATCGGTGGTGGTCCTGCGGGAAGTTTCTTTGCAAACGATGCTATACGATATGCAAAAAAACTTGGATTAAATATTCAGATAACAATCTTTGATGGCAAGGATTTCACCCGGAGAGGTCCCAGAGGATGCAATATGAGCGCTGCCGTAATTGCAAGTTCTTTACATGCAAAGCTGATAAAAGACGGCATTGAGTTGCCGGAAGGTATAGTTCGCCAGGAAATAAAAGGATATTATTTTCAAACGAAAGAATACGGCATCGAGTTATACAAACCAATACCGAATGATAAAAGTAGTATATTGGCCGTGTACCGTGGCAATGGTCCCCTTTATAGCACCCATACAGAAAGTCACAGCTTTGACGACTGCCTGTTAAAACATGTCATTAAACAGGGTGCAAACGTAATCTATGAGCCTGTTCAGGAGTTAAGACTGTCTTCTGACATTAACACTCCTGCAACCATAATCTATGGGACGAGTGACTCATACAAGGAGATGGAAGCAGATCTTGTAGTGGGTGCATTTGGTATTAATTCTACAATAGTTAATAAAATTAAAGGGTTAAATTTTGGTTACATACCGCCTAAAACCATTCAAACCTGTCAAATGGAAATACCCTTAAGTGATACTTTTATAAAGAAATCCTTTGATGATAATATACACGTATTCGCACTTGGTCTGAAACCATTCAGATTTGCATCGATGG
>CAKKPF010000240.1 GCA_919901575.1 Candidatus Brocadiaceae bacterium | reverse complement strand
AAGTCTTCGCCTAAAGGCGAGGGTTTTTCTCCCATTCCCCGAGTGGGACAATAAAGATTTTATCTCCAGACTTTCCCAACCAATGAATCAAAACTATTTTTATTAAATAAAGAAAACCTATTATTTATTTCACTAAAATATCACTTTCTCAATATAAAGATCTTGTCCAGGCCGTAGTAGCCAAACATGGTTCTTTCAAGCTTAAATCCTGTGTTCTCTGATAATTTCTTAATATTGCCTGAACTTGAATTGAAATGCCAGAATGCCGGTGCAAGCTTTAATTTGAGTTTCTCAAGCAGAACTATCAATGGAAAAGCCAGCATATTCGGTGTATTTATAACTACCTTTCCTCCATTACGTAAAACTTTTCTAATATTCATCAAAACATTCTCCGGGTTTTCAAGATATTCCCAGTTTCCTCCGAGTAATACATAATCAAATTTGTGATTTATAGATATTCCTCTTTCAATATCGCATAAAATAAAATCGCACTTAATTCCTGCTTGTTCAGCATTTTTTTTTGAAATGTCAACCATTTCTTTACTGAAATCCACACCAATAGCAGGCCTTCCATTTTTTATGAATTTAATTGTGTAAAGGCCTGTACCGCATCCTGCATCAAGAATGCTTTTTCCTTCAGGAATGATCCGTAAGAAATTATCAGATGTTTTAATAAAATAATGTTTAACCCTATCTCTATCATAAATTTTGCTTTGTTTGTCAATAATTTTTTTGTATCTCTCATTTCCCATCTTTGCCTCTCTCTTTACCTGCAGACAATTAATAAATCTATTAATATTTTCATTTCCTGAATTCAAGGTTCATCTTCATAAAAAATTAATTTTTAGATTATACAAAGATTAAAACAAAATACTACAGAATTCAAGCCTTTTCAGATCATTCAGCTAATCTGATAAATTTTATCAACATACTGAAAAAAAGACTTACCTCCCATTTTACCACCATAATATTGAAGGAACTTTCAGAGTGCACAATTTAGTCTCTAAGCCGACACTTTCTTGCTTTTTTTGACTGGAAATTGCCGGCTTAGAGACTGTTCTACCACACCTTCGGTGTGTTAAAGAAAAATGTTTAATAACATCGTGGATAGTCAAAAATACGAATAGTTCTGGACTTCAGACCTGTCTGTGTGCGACGCACAGGCAGAAATTAGGTCATCCCCTAGGCATAATTGAATCCGGGAAGTGTTCTTCGCCGAGTCGAATCTGCCTCAGGCACGACATGAATGACAACACAGTCATAACAGGAGGTTACACCTTGATTTTTCTTATAGGGTTTTTTAAAGTAACAACACCGTTGATTTAAGATCAAACAACTTTATAGTTTAGCTATTCTTTATACTAATGAGAGAAAGTTTGAAAACCGTAGGTTTTCATTTAACAACCTGGCCGAGCCAGAACCAAAAAGGGAATAGATCTCTAAACAAAGCTAAGCTTATCTCACGTATGTTCCGGCTCGACCAGGTTGGGCTATAAATACTATCTTATACGCAATATATTTTGCCTCAATTTATCCTATTTCTTTGTTTCTTTAAATATGACGATTAAGTGCCGACACAATACAAAAAATAACTTGATTTTTACTGATCATTGTTCTAGGATTGCGTATCTTTCTAACACAATTTTCTATCCACACATTTTACTATTGTTACGCTTGAATTTGGCATTAACACTGGAACTGCCAGTAACAATGCCTACGTGGCCGAGGCGCATTGATGCAAAAAGAAAAAATTTCTTCTAGTTTGAGTAAATTACGCAATAACAATAGTACATTCTGGGTTATGCTCGTTATAGTTTTGGCAACAACATTTTTCGCTTACTATCCAGGATTATTCACTAAATTTGAATTGTACGACGATCACCATCGGATTCGCATGGCAACCGATGGCCTTATTCATGATCAAATACCTGAAGGTGAGAAACTTATTCCATCGTTGCTTGGAAGAGGAGATTATCCTGGACGTTTTACTCCTTTAGTAACTAGTACTAACCATTTTTTTGCTTATAGTTTCGGCCTCAATCCATTTCTGTGGCATATTGTTCCCCTGGTATATGCATTGGCAACCGTAATATTTTTGTATCTTGCCGCCTCCCGATTACTCGGGTCTTTCTGGGTTGGAGGCATGCTTGCTATTTGGATTCTTCAGGCGCCAGACATAGGAACATGGGTATATATTGCACGTAGCGAACACATTGGTATGGTCTTTCTCTCGGCATGTTTATTCTTTATCATCTATGCCAGTCATAAACCTCATGTTGGAAAATGGGATTGGGCGGGACTTGCATGTTTTGCCGGAGCTTCAATGTGCAAAGAATCTTTCCTTTTACTTGCACCTGCCCTGCTGTACATGACCTGGTACTTGAAAAACGAATCCATTCCATCATCTAACCGGATATCATTTAAGAGCCTCTCCACAATAATTTTTTCATATGCTTTATGGTCTATATTATTGCTGTCTATGATATTTTTAATGCTTATAATTTCTAAAGGAAAAGTTGTAGATGGAGGGTTTTTTCTAAAAAATACAAGCGTTATTGATTTTTTTAAACAAGTACGCATAATACTTGGCGGCATACCGAGGCTTTCTCTCTGGTTTATACCAATAATAGGCTTCGTTCTTTGGAGTGTAAAAAACAAAAGCTATAAAAATTTACATGAATATAGACATATTATTATATTCACATTCTTGTGGGTAACCCCACAAATCATTCTTTATGGCGTTACGGGTGTATTTAGAGGAAGGCATTGGTTGCCGATGATAATCGGGTTTTGTTTGCTCAATGCCATCGCTCTAAAGAAATTAATGAATGAAAAAAGTGCAAGGAATATCTGTTTGATTGTATGGCTACTTGTTGCACTTTGGACCGCCAGGTGCATTCAAATCAACTGGTCTCAATCAGTAAACTTTAAAAATCGAACCCATGCTTTTGAAAACATGATCAGAAGTGTCGTATCTCATGTCCCTGATAATGGAAACGTTGTGGTTGTGGCGGATCCTGCAGACCCGGCTAATTCTGTAGTTCATCGTTTAGGGTTGTTCGGAAAACCACATGTAAATGCTTATCTTTTTCAACCTGGTGGCGGCATCATGGATCTTTTTTGCTTTCCTGAGCGAGGAGACCCAAACGTTCTTACTCCTGAGGAAGTAGATGCTGTTATATACTTTAATCCTAGTTTCAGAGATATTGTAGTAAAACAGAAGTGGTATAAACGGGAACGATTCAGCTTGCATAAATCGGTTGAAAAAGAAATTTATCTTTCATTGAGAAAGCTTGCTTTGGTATCATTCGATTATGGCTATGTGTATGACTTATCTATCTCATCTCATTAAAAAGGGAAAACGTGGTGGGTTGATAGTTTAATACATATCCATTTGTATATATTTGCTGCGTATTAATCAAACGTAATTCATTCTGTTATGGCGATGGAGTTTGTCACATGTATCAAGACCACCTGAAGCTGACTGACGAAGAGGCACAAATGCTATTTCTGAGAATTTTAAAAGAAAAATAATGGGTTGATCAAGTGTCATTTTTTTATAAATTACTGGAAATTCCTGTGTTTTACTCATTATCTCAGATGCTGCTGTTGCCCGGATCAAGATTATTAACAAAAAATCAATACTCAAGAATTTTTAGAGGTTCGAGAGGTATCGTGTTAGATGTTGGTTGTGGACCTGCATTAACAACACCTTCGCCTAATGGAATAATAGTAGGCGTTGATATCAATATTCAATATTTGAAAAAATTTATCGGTATCGGCATAGACGCAAATCTACAATTTATTCCAAATAAATCAGAAAAAGAAATTAGATTTGGTATCGTTTCTTCCGCAGATTTTTTGCCATTTCATGATAGTGTATTTGATGAAAGCCGCAGTTTGGGCCTTTTGCATCATATATGCACTGAATCTGCCATTAACGTAGTAAAGGAAATGATTCGATGCACACGTCCTGGCGGACATATTATTATTTTAGATAATGTTTGGCCTCGTCGTGCCTTTTGCAGACCTTTAGCATGGTTAATTAGACGATTCGACCGAGGGAAATGTGTTAGGACTGAAGGTAATCTGTTTGATCTTGTAAATCAAGCGTATCAAGGAAAATGGGAAAAACAAAGATTCTTATATTCATTTACAGGACTTGAGATTATTTCTTTAAGAATTCAAAAACCGACTGATAAAATAACCTTTAAAATATTGACTTTTTGAGTTTGTAAGTGACAATGTTACCGATGTAACAAAAGGACAAGAAAAATGTATTCTCTTATTATTCCAGTATATAAGAACGAAGATTCCATACCTGATTTACTTGAAATGCTACCCGTTCTGAACCGGAAATTGAAAAATCGGTTGGAAGTTGTATTTGTGGTTGATGGCAGCCCTGATCGCTGTTTTGAAGTATTGGATGTTGCATTAAAAAAAGTTGAATTTAGAACTCGACTTTTGCTCCTTACTCGTAATTTTGGTTCATTTGCAGCAATTCGCACTGGCTTAGCAGTGGCTAATGGTCCATACTTTGCCGTGATGGCTGCGGACTTGCAGGAACCTTCCAAACTTATCTTGGAATTTTTTGAGACATTAGAATCAGAAGAAATAGATGTTACTATTGGAATGCGTATACAACGTGATGACCCTTACTTAAGTAGGTTTGCGTCTAAGCTGTTTTGGAAGATGTATACAAGGTATGTGCAGAATGATATACCGCCTGGTGGTGTAGATGTGTTTGGCTGCAATGTTAATTTTCGTAATCAATTAATTAAACTTGAGGAGGCAAACAGTTCTCTAATTGGACAAATTTTCTGGTTAGGTTTTCGGCGCAAGACGATAGAATACAGACGACTAGCCAGAAAATATGGAAACAGTACATGGACTTTAAGTAAAAAAATAAACTATATGCTAAATAGTATTTTCTCTTTTACAGATTTACCAATTAAAGTAGTAACTTTAACAGGGCTGTTGGGTATTTCCATATCAACAACTCTGGCTTTTATTGTATTGTTAGCCAAATTGTTCAATCTAATTTCTATACCTGGATATACGGCTATAATTTTATCAATTGTTTTTTTTACAGCGCTTAATTTATTTGCTCTTGGTATTATAGGCTCATATATTTGGCGCGCATTTGAAAATACGAAAAGACGACCGGAATCATTAATATTGTTTAACAAGGATTTTACAGAAAAATAGTATATATGGATTATTACATCCACCCTAAAGGGATTTGTGAAAGCACAAATATTGGCAAAGACACAAGGATATGGGCATATACTCATATCTTGCAGGGAGCGCGTATTGGTAAAAATTGTAATATATGCGATCATGTGTTTATAGAAAATGATGTAACCATTGGTGA
>CAKKPF010000239.1 GCA_919901575.1 Candidatus Brocadiaceae bacterium | reverse complement strand
CTGTTTGTGATCTAATTGTGACTGTTTTGTCTGTTTTTTCACCAACATGGACTGAGCCAAAATCGATATTTTTTGGTCTGATACTTACGTCTTCAATAATTTCGCCGGAAATCGTTAAATTGTAACGAGGATGATCAGGATCATTGCTTATGACGGATATACTTTTAGTCACATTTCCTGTAGAAGAGCCTGAACTGAATATAGCCCTGATCTCTCCTGTTTTGCCGGGAGGTATCGTATTAGAAGTTAGTATTGCGGCTGTGCATCCGCAGGATGTCTTTACCTCTCCAATATTCAGGACATTATTCCCTCGATTCTCAAACTTATAGATATGCTCAATCTTTTGACCTCTGAAGATCTGGCCAAAATTAAAGTCTGGATTCTCAAAGAAGATTGCTGGGCCTTGTGCAGAGACATTAATGTCAGAATCTTTATCGTTACCAGGAGTAATTTCTGCTCCTGTCAACTCTACACTTATAAAGAATTGACAGACGGCAAGCATGAAGATTAAGATTGTTGTCAAGTATGCTTTATTCATTTCCATAAAATTATAACAAATGACACAAATCAAAACAACTCAGTTTAAACTCTAAAAATATACTCTTGGATTCTATACTAAGATAATATTATGAAAAGTTGTAAGAAATACTTGAAATATTTAAAGGTTAAAAGAATGAAACTTTTCTTTTTTAAGGTAAGTATTATTGTAATTGCCATTAAGGCAATTACTTACTCTAAGGTGTATATTGTTTGCGCACACGGAATAAACGAATCATGGAGTGTCTTCCGCCATGATTCCCTGCATACCGGACGAAGCACACTACAAGTGACTGGCAACCATAATCTTAAATGGAGTTTCCATACCGGAAACAGTGTAGATTCATCACCTGTGCTTGACCACAACGGAACAATCTACATAGGCTCTCAGGACAAGAGTTTTATGCAATTAAACCGGATGGGATTTTGCAATAGACTTTCAAGACTAATGGCGTTATAACTCCTTTTCCGGCGATTGATTCTGAGGGGAATATTTGTTTTGGCTCAGGTGATGGTAATATTTATGCTATTGGGGGAAAATGAGGAATAAAATTTGGACTCCTCCCGAAAGGGAGGAAATAGCCCCGCTTTCTCGGGGAATCCAGTGCAAAGGAATTCTATTTTCAGGGGACAGTTATGTTTATGAAGGCATTCTTGAAAGCATTTAGCATTTTCGGGATCACGCTTATTTTAGTTGTTAGTATTGGAGTTCACTTTTCTATTTCAGATTCAGTCGCTCCTCCGTGGCAGATGTTTCGGCATGATTTGAGACATACAGGGGTCAGCCCTTTTAAGGGAGCACAGACAAACAAACTTAAATGGAAATTTGGAGTAGAGAAAAGGATTACGTCATCACCTGCAATTAGCCTGGATGGCACAATATATTTTGGTTCGGTAGACGGGAGACTTTATGCGGTCAGCTCTGAGGGTAAACTCGTATGGACTTTTCAGACAGGAGGCGAAGTAACCTCATCTCCCGCCATAGGACCTGATGGTAAAATATACGTTGGTTCAAGAGACAAAAAACTCTATGCAATAAATCCGGATGGCAGTCTCAAGTGGACTTATGAAACAGAGGGTGAGATTTATTCATCACCTGCAATAGGAAAAGACGACGTTATTTATTTTGGATCTGCGGATGGCAATCTGTATGCAACGGATTTAGATGGAAATCTGAAATGGAATTATAAAAACAATATTTACAGCTCAATAAGTTCCTCGCCATCAATCGGGCCTGATGGGAGCATTTACTTTCTCATAAGCAAAGGCATTATTTATGCGTTAAATCCCGATGGAACATTTAAGTGGAATATGAGAATCGGCAGCAATGTTTATCAATCATTCTCTTCTCCTACTGTCGGGAAGGATGGGGTAGTGTATGTGGGTTCAGAAAATGGCATTGTTTATGCAATTAATCCAAATGGCAAGGTAAAATGGAGGGTTAATACAGGAAAGACCGTTCAATCCTCACCGGCAATTGACAGTGATGGTACATTGTATTTTGGTTCTTACAACAAAGAGGTATATGCAGTCAATTCTAACTGTACGCTTAAATGGAATTTTAAGACCAATGGCTGGATTGAGTCATCACCGGCCGTGGATTCTGAAGGAACCGTTTACATCGGTTCGAGCGATGGCAGTCTCTATGCTATAGATTCAAAAGGAGGGCTTAAGTGGAGCTATCAAACCGAAGGCTGGATCGAATCATCGCCATTAATAGGCCCGGATGGAACTATATATTTCGGTTCAAATGACAATCATTTATATGCGATCGGTAATTAAGTTAGTAACAGTATTATAGAATTTTTATGGGGTGCATTTATGATAATTGTAATGAAGCCAACTGCTGATAAGGGTGAAATTGACCATGTAGTTGAAAGGGTTGAGGAGGTTGGTTGTAAAACTATACTGCTGGAAGGTACTAACAGAAAAGTAATTGCCGTAATTGGTGATAAACGTGACATCCCGCCGGAATACTGGGATTCTATACCGGGTGTGGAAAAGGCCGTCCCAATCTTAACCCCATATAAAATAGCAAGTCGTGAAGTAAAGAAAGCCGATACGGAAATTAAAATAAACGATCATGTCCTGGGAGGCAAAAAGATAGGCGTAATCGCCGGGCCTTGTGCGGTAGAAGATCAGGATCAAATTAATTATATTGCAGAGAGAGTGAAGAAAGCAGGCGCTATTGCGCTCAGGGGAGGAGCTTTTAAACCAAGAACCAGCCCTTATTCCTTCCAGGGTCTGGGAGAAAAGGGGCTTGAATACCTGGCTAAAGCCAGGGAAGTGACAGGACTGGCCATAGTCACAGAAATACTCAGCCCGGAACATATAGAACTGGTAAGCAGCTATGTTGATGTACTACAAGTAGGAACGAGAAATATGGCCAACTTCATGTTGTTGGAGGCAGTTGGCAAATGCAAGAAGCCGGTAATCTTAAAACGGGGAATGTCCGCCACTTTAGATGAGTTTCTACTTGCAGGTGAATATATACTGTCACACGGCAACCCGAACGTTATCTTGTGTGAAAGAGGGATAAGGACATTCGAAACACATACGAGATTTACCCTGTCATTGAGTATTGTTCCTGAGTTGAAACGGCTGACACACCTTCCCGTAATTGTAGACCCCAGTCATGGTACCGGTGTGCGAGACCTTGTGTGCCCTATGTCAAGGGGTGCAATTGCAGTTGGCGCTGACGGATTGATATTGGAAGTCCATCAAGACCCGGAAAAGTCCTATGTTGACGGCCCCCAGTCAATAACACCTGAAGATTTTGAAAACCTGATGAAAGAAGTGGGTGCAGTTGCAAAAGCTATAGGGAGAGACATTTAATGTTGCACATTACGAGTGACGAAGGATGAGAGACGAAAGAATCGTCCATCGTCCTAGCCACGAAGGGGCGGTCGTCCTTCATCCTTTCGTTTGTCTCAACTTGTAATACCAAATTCTGAAACTAAGTCTGTTATTATCTGAAAATATTTATGTCCAAAACTATGTTAATTACGGATCAGTGATTTGAGGAGAAAAGACAAGGAAGTTACGAACCAAGAAGAGGTTGAGGAGATATTATCAAATGCTTTGGTGGGAAGATTGGGTACGTGCCTCAATAATATTCCCTATATAACGCCTGTTAATTTTGTATACGACAAAGATAAAATATATTTCCATAGCGCTTTAGAAGGCCGAAAGATTGAGAATATAAACTCCAACCCAAACGTATGCTTTGAAATAGACAAAGTTATTTCAATCATTCCCGGCAGGCAGAGGCCATGTGCCTCAACTACTGAATATAAAAGTATAATAATATTTGGGGATATACAGATTGTAACTGATGTTGAAGAAAAGACATTTGCTTTAAACAAACTTATAGAAAAGTATGCACCCCAATCGCCGAAGCTTCCTTCATCATCCGGGGCGACAGCAAGAACAAACGTCCTTGTAATTAGTATTAAGGAGATGACGGCAAAACAAAGTCCTGTTGGGGGAAAAACCGTAATAACTCCATCAGAAAAATAATTTATTGTATTTACAATAACTATTGCTGGTTCAGGCTTATGGACTGAACCAGAATGTTTTTTATAGGAGGAATGAAATTTGGAAATAGTACCATCTGAAAGAGTTGCGTCAATTGGCGCTTATGCCTTTGCGGAAGTAGATAAAGAGGTCCAAAAGTTAAAAGACAAAGGCATTGAACCTATAGATTTTGGTGTCGGAGACCCGACAACCCCAACACCTGAAGTAATACGGGAAGCCACCAAACAGGGTATAGAGAAGAGAAAGAGTTCGGGTTACCCAAGTTATACAGGTTCGCCTGAATTCAGGAAAGCGGTAAGTAAATGGATGAATAAAAGGTTCAGTCTTTCACTTGACCCTGCCACTGAGATCAGCGCCACCATAGGCTCAAAAGAGGCCGTTTTCAATTTTGCAGAGGGGTTTGTCAATCCTGGAGATTATGTAATAATTCCCACACCTGGATATCCACCTTATGCAAGAGGGACGCTCTTTGCAGAGGGAACGCCGTTCTTTATCCCTTTATTGCCTGAAAATAATTTCCTGCCTGATTTGAAATCCATCCCTGAAGATGTCTGCAAAAAGGCAAAGCTGATGTGGATTAACTACCCAAACAGCCCCAGTGGCGCTAATGCTTCCATGGACTTCTTAAAGGAAGTAGCAGCTTTTGGTGAAAAGAATAATATCATCATAGTTTCCGATGAAGCATATATTGATATTTATTATGGCGAACCTCCGCATAGTATGCTTGAAGTCAGTACTGATGGTGTGGTAGCCATACATTCCATGTCAAAGAGAAGCGCAATGACATGTTACCGGATAGGATGGATTGCCGGTGACAGCCGTGTGGTTGACATATTTAAGAAGGTAAAGACTAACATCGATTCAGGTACGCCTACTTTTATTCAGGACGGCGCCATTGCCGGGCTGAACGACGAGACTCATGTGCAGATCATGAGAGATGAGTATAAGATTAAGAGAGATATACTGGTAAAGGCATTAACAAGTATTGGACTGCCTGACTGTACACCTGATGCAACTATTTATATCTGGCAGAAGGTCCCTGAGGGAATGACTTCTATAGATTTTGCGGTAAAACTGCTGGACCCGAATATTGCAATCGTTGCTACACCGGGAGAATGGATCAGTGATAAGAGCTACGACGGCCACAATCCCGGCGAAGGATTCGTCCGCTTCGCACTGGTTCCGAGTATAGAACAGACAGAAGAAGCAGCCAGAAGGATAAGCAAACTGAAACTGTAAAATTCTTACATGTTAGCGTAGCGGAATACCTTTAGGTTTCCACTACTCCAGTATGCTTTTTATCAAGATTACATCAAAAAACGGATGAAACGTTAATGATGGAGACCTGAAGGTCTCCGCTACAGTCTGCGAGTTACAACTATGACAAAACGATTATTCAGCGGTATACAGCCAAGCGGTGAAGTTCATATTGGAAACTATCTGGGTGCAATCAAAAATTGGGTTAGCCTTCTTGATGATTATGATTGTATCTTCTCAATTGTAGATTATCATGCGATAACAATTGAGTATGAACCTGGCGAAATGCAGAAAAGAATTATCAATGCCGCCGCGACAAACATTGGTGCAGGTTTAGATCCGGAACGCTGCATTATTTTTGTACAGTCTCAAGTCCCAGAACATACGGAGTTGACGTGGATACTCAATACTCTTACACCTATGGGGCATCTTGAGAGAATGACTCAGTTTAAGGATAAGGCAGGACAAAACGAAAAGAACGTCAATGTAGGACTGTTTGACTATCCGGTACTTCAGACGGCTGATATTTTATTGTATAAAGGTTCTGCAGTGCCTGTTGGAGATGACCAGGTACAACACATTGAGTTGTCGCGCGAAATAGCAAGAAAGTTTAATACGAGATATGGGGAATTATTTCCTGAACCGCAGCATATCCTTTCAGACGCCCCCAGAATCATGGGACTGGATGGTAAGAATAAGATGAGCAAGAGCATGAACAATTACATATCTCTTATCGAAGAGCCTGACATTATCTGGAAAAAGTTATCGAAAGCCGTGACTGATGAAAACAGGAAAAGAAGAAGCGACCCTGGAAACCCTGATATTTGTAATGTCTTTACCTTGCACAAATACTTTTCAAAGAAATCAGAGATAGATAGGATTAACAAGGAGTGCCGAACCGCAGAGATAGGCTGTATTGATTGTAAAAAGATATTGTCGGATAATATGATTAAAGAACTAGCTCCAATCAGAGAAAAAAGCCTGGCATTAATTAACAACCCCGACAGCGTAATTGACACCCTTAATACCGGCGCAGAGAAATGCAAAAAAATAGCGGAAGAAACGATGGGAGAAGTAAGATCACTAATGGGATTGAGATAGGCTGTTTACACTGAAAATCAAAAACAATATAAGTTTACCAGGATTTAAGGACACGACATGAAAATATATCTTGATTCTTGTAGTTTACAACGTCCTTTTGATGATAAGAGCCAAATACGTATCGCCTTGGAAGCGGAAGCAATATTGTCTGTCATAGCCCTTTGCGAAACTGGACAATTTGAACTACTTTCATCAGAAGTCCTTATTTTTGAAACAAAGCATATTCCAAATATAGTTCGCAGGGAAAACATTTTAGAAATTTTAACCCTTGCGAAGAAAGTAATAATGGTGAATAATGATATTGAAAATCATGCAATAAATATAATGAGAAAAGGCATAAAGCCACTTGATGCTTTACATTTGGCAACAGCATCACATGAACCAGCTGATTATTTCTGCACAAGTGACGCAGTGTTATTGAAAAAAGCAAAGGAAATTGAGGGAATGAATACAATTGCTGTATCCCCTCTCGAATTGATTGAGGAGGTTGAAAAATGAAAGTACAAGCTAAACCACTTACTGAGATTACTCAGCTTGCTACCCATATTCTATGTAAAGAAATGGGAGTAACTGACACAATACGGTTTATTAACCAATTTACAACTGGTTCCGGAGATTACACCAAAGAACGTGAGCAATTGTTTGATGATTTATCGCTTGAAGATATTGTTTCTGAGATAAAGAAAGCTAGACACAAATAAGTGAAAATGCAAACAATCCTCACTGTTCCGCTTTTAACGGAGTAATGTAGAAAGGTGGCTGCAGAAACGATGGAAGAAGTAAGGTCGTTAATGGGGTTGAGATAGGCTGTTATTTTAGTTTTTAATACATTGATACCGTGTATTTAATGAAAAGTCTGCACCCCTCTTGTTTTCCATGATATAATGTTAGCATAGGGAGAGTATGAGCATCTTCAAGAACGCGATAGACTCCATCATCCTCGGCATTGAGGACTACAATACCGCAGAGCCACGGCGTCTGCTCTCCGCGACCCGTAACTTGGTCTCCGGTATCCTTCTCCTCATCAAACACAAGCTCTCGACACTGAGTCCGGCCGGTACTGATGAAGCCCTCATCAAGCAGCGAGTTCTACCCCAGTTGGATGGTTCCGGAGGGGTTCTCTGGAAAGGCAAAGGCAAGAAGACCGTGGATGTCCATCAGATGCGAGAGCGGTGCGAGGGCCTTCGCGTTTCAGTAGATTGGAGGCGTGTTCAGAAGGTCGTTGACCACCGGAACGAGATTGAGCACTACTTCCCTTCTCTCAACCAGAACGCCCTACGCACTCTAATCGCTGATTCGTTCATCATCATCCGCGATTTGCTGAGAACGCAACTCAACGAGGATCCATTGACCTGCCTCGGAGCAGAGACATGGAATACGCTGACAGACGTCGCTAATGTCTACGAGAAAGAAAAGAAGGAATGCGAAGCGAATTTCGACTCGGTCGACTGGGCGTATCAACAACTTCAAGACGCATTAACGGAATGGCAGTGCCCGAAGTGTAGTTCCGGTTTAATCGACATTGTAAATCCGGGTTCAGAGAAGTGGTCTGCACGTTTTCAGTGTCGGTCTTGTGGAAGGGAGTGTGATTTCGAGGAAGCTGCAGAGAAGGCCGTGGAAGACTTCTTCTCAACTCAGAACTATCTCTCTGTGAAGGACGGGGGAGAACCAGGAACAGTACTCTGCCCCAACTGCGGCCACGAAACATATGATTTGCAGGAAGACTGCTGTTTGATGTGTGAGGAATCCGTCGAACGGGAATGCCAGCGTTGCGGTATGGAAATTCCTGCGTCGGAGATTGATGGCAGCGGGTACTGCTCGTGGTGCAACCACATGATGTCCAAGGACGAGTAGAGAATGCGAACAGTACGGATGTAGGCGACGCTTGACAGCGCGCCTAATCCACACCATTAGAAATCTTTAAAATAAAGGGTACAGTAAACCATGAGTTGTTGTGATAGCGATTGCAAAATGGACGAAAATGTTGAGATTGGTAACGAGAAGAATGAATGGTAAAAAACAATGGTAGATTTTTATCTACATCAATAGTCCTGTTAACGTTTGCCCACCTCTTTAATGACTTCTATGCCGGTTTCCTAATTCCGCTTTTGTCCTACTTTCAGACCAGTCTCCATTTACGTCGAATCGAATATCAAGTCTGCTTATGGCTTAACTGATTATTTTAATCAACAATTGTTTAGTAGATAGGCTATCGGCTGACTTGATCCTTTGAATCCCTTGCAGATAAATCCCCCATAGTCCCCCTTTAGTAAGGGGATTTAGGAGGATTTGTCAACTTACTATTCCCTTTGACTATATGGGTGTACTCATTAATGCTGAATAATAGGATTATTTCTTCTGAATGCCCATACTATCCGGACATAAGAGTAGGTGCCACATTAATAGTTTATGGTATTTCAGCAGTCTGTTTCTGAGATTCTCGTTCTGAAACAGCGTTATCAGGTTACCCAGAATATTCAATACAAGGTTTATGAATATCTTGCACGGCTTCAGGATACGAATAGTAAGGTAAGAAACAGTACCTCTGTTTTTTCTGAAAAATTTGTAAAGAGATTTGTAATATTCAATTTGCGACTCCCAGGGCGTATTCTTCTTGCTGTGTCCTGAAAGGTGAAAGACTCTGGCATCCGGCACATGATAGACCTTCCATCCTTTTTTGTGCATCCTGAAACACCAGTCAGTTTCTTCAAGGAAAATAAAATAATCTTCGTCAAAAAGGCCTACTTCATCCATCGCCTCTTTTCTAACCATCATGCACGCCCCTACCACTGAATCTACTTCAATAGGATTATGATGAATCCTGCTCTTACCCGGATATTTATCCGGAAAGAAGAAACGGAGAATACTTTTGTTTAGTATTTCTGTTTCCGGAGATGGAAAATTGTCTATTGAATTTTGTCTTGAACCGTCTTGATTTAAAAGCTGGACGCCTGCAATTCCCGCTTCGGGAGAATTGTTCATGAAACTTAGCAGGCTTTTTATTGCACCTTCCTGCAGGACAGCGTCTGTATTGAGGAGTACGGCAAATCTTCCCTGCATGATTCTCAGGGCCTGATTGTTTGCGTGGGCAAAACCGGTGTTCGTCTTATTCTCAATTAATTTTACGTCAGGAAAGCGTTTCTTTGTTGCCTCCCGGCTCCCGTCTGTTGAATTATTGTCAACAACATAAATCTCGAAACCAATATCCGTAACAGTCTTATAAATAGAATTCAGACAATCTATAAGGATGTCACGGGTATTCCAGTTTACGATTATGAAGGATATATCTACCAATCTTCAGTTATATCTCCGTTGGATGAGACATAGAGTATTTTCTCTGTCTTGCTGAGGTTTATTATTTCTCTGAGAATTTCTTTCTTTTCGTCTATTATGCTGCATTGTCTCAAGTATTCTTTCAGGAATCTCAATCTGTCTGTTATCGTAAAGATTCTTGGAGTGGACAGGTTCATCTGTGTCAGATTTTTTACCCTTTTCCGGATAGTTATCTCTTCTTCAAAAGAAACCTTATCAAAATCCAGAAAAGTAAAGTTGAATGTTTTATTTTGCTCTTCTTTTACCATAATATTACATGTCTTCAAGTCGTGGTGATAAATATTGTGATTATGCATCTTGCCCATTGTCTTTGCAAGGTCGTTTATAAATGTTCTTTTCCGGGTAATCTTTCCGCGTTGTGGTTGATGTAACTGTTCAGTATCCAGAGGCGTTTCATTTGATTTATTTACTTCCTCTCTTTCCCCTACTTGCGGGTGAGCGGATGCAGTGGTGTCGGAAACATAATATTTCAGAATACCTCTTTCGTAAGAGGAGGTAACAGGGCGGCTTTTCTGTCCGCTCTGATTAATGCCTTTACCTTTACATGAAGTAGCCTCTAATTGATTATGGAATTTCTTCAATATGTATCTATCCATCTCCAGCCTGTCTCTGACTTCTTCCATAATTAAATAGCTGTCTGTAGTAATTCCAAACATTTTTTCTTCTATTAAGGCCAGTAGTTCAGGCGTGTTCAGGCCGTACACCGACAGGCCATTACCTGCTACCCACGCCTTCTTCCCTGCTGAAGCCAGGAAGATGTTCTTACAAAGGCAAAGGCCGCACGTTATCTTATATTGTTTCACCACTACATTTGAAATTGCATTGCCCTGGAAATGTAATCTGGTTAAGGCAGTCTTTGTATCGCGTTTTATGATTGCGGTTCTATCATCATTTACCAACGCATTATGATGTCTCTTAATCAGTCCAGCAAGGCTGTTTGTATCATAACCTTTCCTGAAAAATATCTTCATATCCTCAACCCTCTTCTTTGAAAAGGCGCTGCTTTCTTTCAGACATCTTTTGAATCTGCTCCTATAATGAATGTTCCTTATTCTTGAGGATTGCGATTCTATTTGTCCGAGAAGTTCGTTTTCGTCTTTAATGTTACTAATAGCATTACTCCCGTATGATCTAAGAAAATCCAATTTATCAGATTCTGTCAGTATGGATGATAATGAGTTGAAAATCTGTGCGAGATTGTACAGTCTCTTACGGTTGGACACTTTTTTCAGAATTTTAACGCTGTGAAGGTCCATCAGGTAAAGGTCATAATCATGGGCTGAATGTGGTGGATTATCTTTGAATTTCATCAATATATTACCTGCGTGAAGGTCGTAGTGACAGAATCCTTTTTCATGAATATCCCTTACAAATCCTGCCAGTTTGTCCAGTAATTTATTCTTTTCGTTCTCTTTTTCCCCTGACAAAGCGCCTTCATAGTTAGCCTGACAATATTCCATGAGCGGTTCACTGTTTGTAACAGCCTCTGTAACAAGTAAGCTGCTTTCCAGCATGCCGTATCTTCTTTTTTCTGCTGTGGCAAGAGGCAGTGCGGTATTGATGTCATTACTTAACAACGCGTTTCCCACCTCCCACTCTGTCCTGGTTCTGGTTGGTACAAACAGATACTTCACGTAATCACTATAGCCGCCTCTCTTGAAATACTTAATGTATATTCCATTTTTATTTATGTCCGAGCCTGGTATTGAAATAACAGACCGTACTTTGTTTTCCTTAATTAATTCATAAGGCCTTTCATTTAAGACAGAGCTAAAATTATCAAGATTTATCTTGTCCAGGATACTTTCGTACCCTTCCCTTATAGTCCACTGTGTTCCGTTCTTTACGGTTCTTATTGACATGGTATTATTCTGCATTATACACCGACCTATTATATCTAGGTACAGTACAAAGACTTATATCCAAGATAAGAATAACTTTAAGACCCGTGTAAATCAAGGAAAAACAGTGTATATCTCACAATAACCAATAGAATTTAGCCTTTCTCCTATAATTGAATCAGTGTTGTCCGGTTAGGTTTTTGCATGTGTTCCATTAATTGTCCAAAAGCTGTCATTCCCGCCCGCCTGTACCTATTCGG
>CAKKPF010000238.1 GCA_919901575.1 Candidatus Brocadiaceae bacterium | reverse complement strand
GTTGTAGGGGCTTATGATTTAACAAATTCTGATTATAAAATCAAACTGAAAATTATATTTTAATTAAATAGTATATAATGACTTGCAAGATATTACTATTTGTCTTACTCGAAGAAATCGGAAAATAATTGGCGCTGTTCCAATGGAAGATATGGATGTATTTATATCTCCAGCAAAGCAGGCTCTTACCTGAATTTTTCCACACCAACCCTTTTACAATACTTGTAGATTTTACATTTGCTGCACCAGGGTGAAACGGGCACACAGAGATTCTGGCCGTATGTTACCAGGAGGTCATTGTAGATTAGCCAGTGTTTTTGTGGCAATTTCTTTCTTAAGGTAAATTCAGTTTGCTCAGGGGTTTTTGTCTTTACCAGGCCAAGCCTGTTTGAAATCCTGTGGACGTGCGTGTCCACGCATATTCCCAGCTTGCCATAACCCAGAGTAACCACAAGGTTGGCAGTCTTGCGGCCAACGCCATTTAGCTTTAAGAGTTCGTCGATTTCATCAGGGACACCGCCTCCATAATCATCAAGCAGGGTTTTGCATATCTCTTTTATCCTTTTCGATTTTGTCTTATAAAAACCAACGGGATAAATGGCTTCTTCAATATTCTTTATGCTTAAACCAAGCATCTTTTCAGGATTATCCGCAAGTTTGAACAGCCTGTTTGAGGCTTCGGCTGTAACTTTATCTTTTGTCCTTAAACTGAGGAGACAAGAAATAAGTACCATAAAAGGGCTTTTTGTCATGGAAACTCTCGTCACAATAGGCACGATATATTTCTTGTTTTCTCGCTTAAGAATGGTTACTATATCATCAATCTTATCCAATATATCTCCTCTCAGAGGTTTTACATTAATAAACGTAATACTAATGCAATGCAGTATTACCTTAAAATAGTGCAATAAGTTTACTGCACTTTAAGGCCGTTTTTTAAGAACACGTCAAATGTAAAATACTTTTCAAATATACATAACATATTTGTAGTCAAGGGCTTATTAAAAACTTGTATGTTTCCTCGATAAAATCATTTTGTTGGCATCTTTTTTGATATACATACAGACCATGGAGAATTTACCGTTTTTTCAACGGATTGTAAAGAAAGTAAAAAATTATCTGCCTACGGCTGTCAGCATGGGCAATCTTGCCTGTGGTTTTGGGGCAATTGTATTTATCATTAACAATGAGCCTGCTTATGCAGCCTGGCTTGTTATCGCAGCCATGGTGTTCGATGGATTAGATGGCCAAATTGCACGATTAACAAAAACAACTATTGCCTGGGGAGCTCATGTTGATACGCTTGCAGACATGATTACTTTTGGATTTGTTCCCGCATTCCTTATTGGCAGTCTGGGGGTTTTCAACGCTCCTGTTGCCGTCTGGTTTGTGTGTTTCTTCTTTACCTTATGTGCCGCAATTAGATTGGCAAAATTCGAATTCGAATCAGTAAACAAAACAGACGGGGTGCGGAGTAAATGTTTTACAGGACTGCCCACTACCCTTGCAGGAGGCACAGTCGCATCACTAATATTATTAGATTCCTATCTAAAGACCACACTTAACATTCAGGCCGTTTCAACATGCCTTCCAAGCGTCATGTTTATTTTAAGTATCTTAATGTTGAGCAAAGTCCCATATATAAGGATCGTTGATGTTGTAAGAAGTAAACGCAATCCGGTTTCTCTGTTAATCACAATTGGACTCTTCTTCACACTCCTGGTTTTATTCATCTTATATCCCCACATCATACTTCCACTGGGATTTTGCGTATACGTCATTATTGGCAACCAGGGAGTCTTCAGGAATAAAGCTATTCATACCACTTAACAAAACCTTTAACTACACGATCTCCACTTTTCTATTACCCTTTACCACCTTTCCTATAATAAACGCATCTTCCTTCATTCGTTCCAGCTTCTTTATTATAGATGATGCAAAATGCCTCGAAACAATTAAGACCATTCCTATCCCCATATTAAGGACATGATACATTTCGCCTTCATCTATTTCCCCCTTTTCCTGTATCACTCCAAAAATCTCAGGAACAGGCCATGAACCTTTACTGATTCGCACCGAGAATCCTTTTGGTAAAATCCTGGGAATATTGTCTATCAAACCGCCGCCGGTAATATGAGCCATTCCCTTAATCACCTTCTTCCGCTTGTAATGGCGCAAAAGATTACTTATCGGTTTAACATATATCTTTGTAGGTTTGAGAAGTTCATCACCAATAGTTCCGTTTATGGCCTTAATCTTGCTATTTACGTTCAGCCCGGCTTTCTCAAATAGGACCTTACGCACTAAAGAAAAACCGTTACTATGCAACCAGCTTGAACTCAGGCCTATAACTACATCGCCTGTACTTATGTCCTCTCCATTTATTACCTTTCTCTTTTCTACAATACCGACTGCAAAACCCGCCAAATCATACTCGCCCTCATGATAAAAATCCGGCATCTCGGGAGTTTCCCCTCCAAGAAGAGCGCATTCCGCCTCGCAACATCCGTTAGCAATACCGTGAAGAACTTCCTTCATTTTCTCAGGAATCATCCTGCTGCTGGCCATATAATCCAGAAAAAACAGAGGTTCCGCTCCAAGAACCAGAATATCATTAACGCACATCGCTACTAAATCTATTCCTATCGTATCGTGCTTGTTCATCATAAAGGCAATCTTCAGCTTTGTGCCAACGCCATCAGTGGATGCAACCAGCACGGGTTGTCTGTAATTCTTTGCGAACAGTTTCGAGGTATAGTTCAGCGAAAAAAGGCCTCCAAAACCACCAGGATTTTCTATAACTCGCGGGCCAAAAGTCCTGCGCAATTGATGATATATATCAGCAGTGAACTTACCCTTAGCCTCAATGTTAACCCCTGCATCTTTGTAACTTAATCCCGCCATTTTCTATACCGTAATCTCCTTTCTTTCTTGGGGAGGGTTTTTAAGTGTCTTTCTGCTAACATTCTCATTAGTCACAGGATAATTACCGGTAAAGCAGGCGTTGCAATAATGATTACGCGGAGCATACGTACAATCGAGCATCCCCTCGGCACTTAGATAACCCAGGCTGTCCGCATTCAAAAAATCTTTTATTTCTTCAAGTGTATGTTTGGCGGCAATAAGTTCATCCTTAATCTGAAAATCAATCCCGTAATGGCAGGGGAAACGATGTGGAGGGCAACTGATCCTCAGATGTATCTCTTTTGCGCCTGCCCTACGCAAAAGCTTCAACCTGGACCTTGACGTTGTCCCCCGCACAATAGAATCATCTACCACAACAACCCGTTTACCTCTCACAACTTCCGCTATCGCATTAAGTTTCAGCTCAACCTTCTTGTGCCTGCTCCATTGATCAGGCTGTATAAACGTCCTTCCAACATAGTGATTTCTGATAAAACCACGATCTAATGGTATACCCGAAGCCTCCGAATAACCCATAGCAGCAGAATTTCCTCCCTCAGGGATAGCGATTACAATATCAGCGTCTGCCGGGAACTCTTTTGCAAGTTTCTTCCCAAGCTGTTTGCGGAAAAGATGGACGTTTTCACCAAAAACATTACTATCAGGGCGGGAAAAATAGATTAACTCAAATATACAATACGCCGGACGAATCTGCCTTGGCGAACAATATATCTCACTTTTCAAGCCATCCTTATTAATATAAACCACCTCACCGGGTTTAACGTCTCTTATGAATACTGCGCCAATCTGATCAAAGGCACAGGTCTCAGAAGAGAGGACATAACTATTATTCAACTTCCCTATTGAAAGCGGCCTAAACCCATTGCGATCCCGTACGCCTATCATCTCATCTTTTGTTAAGAATAGGAGAGAAAATGCACCCTTTAAATGGTTCAATACATGAGAAAGGTTTGGCTTTTCGACATGACTTGGTTTAGCCATTAAGTGTACAATGACTTCTGTATCTGATGTTGTGTGGAAGATCGAACCATGCTGCTCATAATCGTTTCTCAGCTTGTTTGCTTCCAGCAGTTGGCCATTATGTGCAATTGCAACTTCACCCTTGGAATATAATACTACAAGAGGTTGTACATTGTCTATGTTATCACTGGAACCAAAAGTAGAATAACGGACGTGACCTATGGCATGTGGATTTCTTATCCTGTGTAAACTCTCCGGAGAGAAAACATCATCTACCAATCCAAGGTTTTTGTGATGTATTATACTCTTACCGTCAGAAGAGGCTATTCCAGCGCTCTCTTCGCCGCGATGTTGCAGCGAATAGAGCCCATAAAAGACCTTATCTACTGCGTCATCACAATCAAAAATCCCAAATAAACCACAATATTCTCTTGCTTTTGCCAAGGCAGGACTCTTTTGAGAGATTTTACATTTATTCATATGGATTATAACAAGACAACAAAACGTGTCAAATCAAATTAGATAAAACTTGAAGTGCATTGTCTATTATGTTATGAGTTTTACATCATCCCCATAGAACTACTATTCACGTAATCCATAAAATTATTATAATATGACAAAAAAAGACTGTCTTCATAAAATGAGACTTTATGTCTTAATAAGCAGCAACATTGCAGTAAGTTCCGCTAAAGAAACGGCAAAACTCGTCATTGACGGCGGGGCTGATGCTATACAATTGCGCGAAAAAACAATATCTGACGATGAATTCATATCACTTGCCGGAGAGATACGTGATATAATTGCCGGAAGCGGAACTTTATTGATCATTAATGATCGTATAAATGTTGCCAGGGAAGTAAATGCAGACGGCGTCCATTTAGGCCAAAATGACATGAGCGTCTCAGAGGCAAGAAACATCATTGGCAATGAAAAGATCATTGGTGTATCAACGCATAGTATCATACAGGCCAGGCAGGCGCAAAAAGAGGGCGCCGACTATATTGCCATTGGGCCTGTCTTTTCTACCAGGACAAAAGATTATGAACCCTCTATAGGACTTAAAATTATTCCGGAAATTACCGGGGCAATAAATATTCCATTTGTTGCCATAGGCGCCATAACCCTTGAGAACCTGGATGAGGTACTAAAGGCCGGAGCTTCAAGAGTGGCGGTATGTTCGGCAATCATAAGCTCAAAAGACATCCTTTCATCCACAAGAGAGTTTAAAAATAAATTGGACTTTCGGCAACAATATTTCTCTAAGAAAATATAGGGCAAAGCCATGCCAAAGGCAGGTCTGTTCACGGCTGTAGCGGAATGGCTTTAGCCTTCCATTTGTACACTTAGACATAGGGTAATGGAAGCCTGAAGGCTTCCGCTACGTCTTAATTCAATGACATTGTTGATAAAAGGGAGTTAATTTACATATGCAGGGAAAGAAGGGTTTCTTAAAATCCGCAAGGACCGTAAGCCTCTGCACGCTGTTAAGCAGGGTTTTGGGTCTGGCAAGGGATATAATATGCGCAAGCTACTTTGGTACCAGCCTGGCCTGGGACGCCTTTGTCGTTGCCTTTAAGATACCAAACCTCTTCCGCCGCCTCTTCGGTGAAGGGGCGTTGAGCGCCGCTTTCATTCCCGTATTTACAGAATACCTTGAAAACAAAGGTAAAAAGGACGCATGGGAACTCGTAAACATAACAGGAACGTTACTCTTTATAATCCTTGGAGGTTTGGTCGTACTGGCGGAAATTTCGTTCTCCGTAATACCCACCGTTTTCTCCCTTAACCAAAAATGGGAATTAGTATTAAGCCTGCTCATGGTAACATTTCCGTACATGCTGTTCATATGCATGGTGGCATTCGCAATGGCCGTTTTAAATTCACTCAAACACTTCCTCATGCCCGCCCTGGCGCCAGTCGCCCTGAATATATGCTGGATAATGGGCATATTACTACTTACGCCAGTATTCGGGAATACACTGGATAAAAAGATATTTGCCGTTGCCATAGCCATCCTTATCGGAGGCATGATTCAATTAGCAATGCAGTTACCGGTATTGATAAAAGAGGGGATAACCTTCAGGCCTTCATTATACTTTTCACATCCCGGCTTGAGACGCATCATGGCGCTGATGCTGCCTATAATCTTTGGCCTGTCCGCCGTTCAGATAAACGTATTAATGGATAGTTTTATTGCAATAGTTTTTGCCAAACCGCCGGGTGGTTCTGAAAGCTTTTTAATTGCAGGAATCGCAATACCATATCCCCTGGAAACAGGAGCTGCATCAGTTTTGTATTATGGTGACCGGCTGATTCAATTTCCCCTGGGCGTATTCGGGACAGCAATGGCAACTGCCGTATTCCCATTCTTTTCCACATATGCCGCACGTAAAGACTGGACAAACTTCACCTATACACTTAATCAGGCAATAAGGTTTGTATTATTTATAGGGATACCGGCATCCGCAGGCTTAATACTATTACGAAGGCCGCTCGTAGAGTTGTTTTACGAGAGGAATGCATTTACGGCAGAATCAACTTACAGAACGGCCACAGTTATTCTCTTCTATTCCCTTGGAGTATGGGCTTATTCCGCCTCTCAAGTAATCGTAAGGGCCTTTTATTCCATACAGGACACGCTAACGCCCGTAAAGGTAAGCGCCGCTATGATTGGCCTCAACCTTATCCTTAATCTGACCCTCATCTGGTTTCTTCGCGAAGGAGGGCTTGCGTTGGCAACGGCCATAAGTGCAATAGTTCAAATAATAATTCTGTTTGCCATTCTCCAAAGAAGGCTCGATATCACCGGCTATAAACACATCTATACATCAATTCTCAAGACATTGATTGCCACCTTTTTCATGTGCATAACGTGCTGGGGAATACTGAAAATAATCCCAGCCGGAAATGGTGAACTTATGATAAAATTCATCAGGCTTCTCATACCCCTGACTACGACCCTCATAACATTCTTTACCGTATCATTTATACTAAAATCAGAAGAATTAAGATATCTATACACCTCATTAAGAAAGAAAAGACAATAAATTTTTTATTCTTTTTTTTAATGGGTCATTTGTTTATAATCCGCAGAATAATTTTTAGCACTTAATCTTATTAAGCCTGTTATACTGTGAAAAAGAAAATGCCAAGAGGTCTTTCAAAATCTCCAACAAGTAACAAATTATCTGTTACTTTTTTCCTTCTATTAATGGCGTATGCTTTCTTCGTATCCTGTGCCAATTTCTACGAAAGAACAAACTTCACTCCCAGAAATACCGTGCGCCATTACAGCGGCAATGAGGAAAAGTCCAATAATGATTCAAATTATAAGTATAACGAAAGCCTTTTACAGGAAGGTTTCTATTTCCCCAAGTCATATAAAGAAATCGTTGAGATTACTCATGTGCACGCGTTTACAATTCCCCTGATCATATTCGTCATGTCACGCATCCTTTCCATGACGTTGATAAGAGACTGGATAAAGATTACGATTTACAGCGCTGCCTTTGCGGGTATTATAATGAACCTGTCCGGGCCCTGGCTGGTAAGATTCAAATCAGATGTGTTTTCCATATCATTAATATCATCATATTTCCTTCTCGGTATCTGTTTTACCGCCCTTATATCTATACCTATGTACGAAATGTGGTTTAAGCCAAAAGAAACGGAAATGTAATGCCTGACAATCTTGTATTGCTCTCTAAAAAAACAGGAAATATTGTAATATGCTGAATTCCCAGTCTAATTAGTGACTATAACTTGTATCCACCTTTATAGTTGGCTGCGCTGCCTAGATAGTTTTCTGGCTTGTCGGGATCAAGCTGCCGTTTATTTACTGTTTGCTGTTCGGAAGCCTTATAGCGCCGACTGACACGATAGCCGTAATCGGTATTTTAAAGAAAGCGGGAGTTCCCAAAAGTCTGGAAACCAAGATCACTTTCTCAAAATATATTGCAGCATCAAGGGCCTTTTTGTAGATCGGAAGATGTTCATAATGGGCCATTTTTAAAAAATATCTTTTGTAAAAAGAACCACTCAGGGTGGCATGGACAAACTCGTTTGTCCATGTAATTTGCAGCAGCATGCTGAGATCACGGACAAACAAAGTTTGTCCATGCCACCCGTATACTGTTTATCAACCCTGCTTTCGTAGGTCATGCCAAAGGCATATCCGACTAGGCGGAGATTCCAGGCTTTAGCACTGGAATCCTTCCCGTCCCCGCCAGAACAGCCTTGTCGCCCGCCCGTGCCGGTACGGACGGGGGCTGGCTAACGGCTAGGCCGGGCGGGCCGAAAGGAAGGATATTTAATTTCACTTGATGTTTGGCAATTACAAAAAAAGCTTAAAAACAAAAAAAGAGGAATGCAGGGGGGAAATACCCCCCCTGCTAAATGACCAAATAACTCAAATTATCAAATTACCTAAGTTGCCGCCTTCTTCTTACACCATA
>CAKKPF010000237.1 GCA_919901575.1 Candidatus Brocadiaceae bacterium | reverse complement strand
AACCTGATGTGGCCGCTGTTGGGGAAAGGGATAGGGACTCATTACTTTGATGACTACCCCAACATGCTCGATCAGTTTCTTGCCTCCAAAGGGCTTTTAACGGGCAATTCCAATTTTAAAGTGCTGCCCGATACCGTTGAAGTCGTGCGCTTCCCTGAGATGGTCAGCAACGGCGACTACCAGGCGCCTATCAGATACGGACGGGGAGAATCTTCTAATAGAGATGGATACAGCGACCACTTTCCAATCGCCGTGCAAATAAAAGAAGCATGACAAGTATCAGGTATTGTATTTTATTCTCTACTTTATGAATATACGTGGATTCTTCATAAAAATAATACAATTATCGGCGTATTGGCCGCTTCTGTTTTTGTTTCGGATTTTCTTTAATTTTAAGGTTAAGGGGATTGACAATCTGGAAAAGGCAGGCACTTCATTTATTCTTGCCGTAAACCACGTTTCATATCTGGACCCCGTATCTGTCTATATTGCCATTCCTTTCCGTTTAAAATATATTCCGCTTTTTTACATGGCAAGTGATTATTTTTATAGAGTATTATTTTTTTATCGTTTTATTGGAGGGATCCGTGCCCGAATGGGCAGGGACCTGGAATTATCCAGCAGGCCGTTAATAGAAAAATTAGACCAGGGTGAAAGGGTTGTCATATTCCCAGAAGGCGGCATAAACAGAGGAGGCTTAAAGAGAAGACCGCACAGGGGTATTTCATACGTGGCTGCGAAAAGCAACAAATTGATCTTGCCTCTAAAAATAGAGTCCAACCTTGACGGCGCCGTAAGTGTTCTGGGAGGGTCAATAATTGACCTGCTGACAGGGAAACACTGGATAAAAATGATATTTGGCAAACCTTTTAAGATTGATGAGACAATCGGGAAGATGCCGGAAAGCCTTTCTGAATTACGAAAAGCATCTGAGGGTGTATTTAAAAGGATAGAAATGGCGAAATAACGGTATAAGTAAAATCATCGGGCTTACACTTTAACCTGACTCCAATATCAGTTTATTCCCTGTCCATTATGAACCATCTTCTAAATAATAGTTGACAACTTTAAAAAAACTTAATAGTATGAAAATTGTTAATTTTTTAGGATACAAGATATACGCTGATTAAGTTATGTATTCATTCAATTCAAAACAAAGATTTAGAAAGCTGTCTATACTCGTGTTAGTGCCGTATGTCATCCTGTGCATAACGGCAGGCGGGTTCCATGCATTCGACGAGTCTGCATATCATAACCATACCGATAATTATCATTCAGAAAATACTATTTCTGTCATCAATGACAGTGGCAACAGTGCTCCCATCCTCTGCGACAATGATCACAGCGAAGATAATTGTATTATCTGCAAATGGCTTAAGAATACACCCAAGAAAATACAATTATCCCTTGATGCTTCGTTTTTTATACCGGACACATCAGGATTATGCCTAAACGATCAGCAGGCGTATGCATTTCTCAATTACGGAAAACACCTCTCACGCAGCCCTCCAATAACCATTTCATAGTTCAATTTATTCATAAACTCATAATAACCAACGTTTAACATCAGATAATTATGTGGATTCGCTTTGCTTAATCCACCCTACACGTGTGAACATTCATGTAGGGTGGATTAAGGCCAGAGGACGAATCCACATATATACTGTAATTGAATATGGAGGTGTTAATATGCGAAAGGTATTTATCTACCTGTACTTTATCATGTCATTTTTTATCTTTATGCCTGAAATTGTTCTGGCAAATCAGGATACTTTGAACCAGGAAGTTAAGGAATTAAAGTCCTTGATTATGGAAATGAAGAATGACTATGAGACCAGGATTAATGACATGCAGATGAAGATTGTAAAGCTGGAGGAGCAGAAGTCCATAGAGGCAGATGAGGCTCCTCTGGAGAAGGAACTGGAGTTGTTATTTAATGACAGTGAGGAACAGGCAGTATCTTCTGTACCGGCTGCGCCAGGAGGTTTTACAGGAGGAACGATGCTCCGGAATCTCATGATGGACGTAAGCGTCATTGGAGATTCTATTGCCAATGTTACATGGCCTGAAAAGAGTATTGATGAAGGCCGTGCCGGCAGCCCTTTTGCCGAGAATGAATTTGCAGACAGAATCAGCCTGAGAGAGGTGGAACTGGGCCTTCAGGGAGTACTGGATCCCTATGCACGGGCAGATTTCTTCCTTACAGCTGAAGATGGCGGTGAAATATCCATAGAAGAAGGGTTTGTAACATGGCTTTACCTCCCTTTTGGTATACAGGCAAAGACAGGTATCTTCAGAACAAATTTTGGAAAGATGAACAAGACTCACAGGCCTGAGATTGACCAGATAGATTACCCCAGACCGATTAAGAATTTTCTGGGCGAAGAAGGTCAGAAGGAACCTGGAATTTCGATAAGCGGATTGATACCAAATCCCTGGGACATTTACTCTGAATTAACCGTAGAAATCCTTACACCTTCAGATGTAGGCGTAAAAGGTAAGGATCAGATATATCTGGCACATTTAAAGAATTTCTTTGCAATTACAGATAGCTCCTCCATTGAACTGGGCTTCAGCTTTCAGACACGCGACATCAGCGATACGGTTGATGCAACACTGACAAAGGGAAATTTCAGGCAAACAATGGAAGGCGTTGACCTTACATTTAGATGGGATCCCCCAGGACAGAAGCTTTATAAATCATTTATCTGGCAGACTGAATTCTTTGCGAGCCAGAGAGAAGCCGGCAGTTTTGATGATGACGGGTTTACACAAGATGTTAAAGACATCAACAGTCTTGGTTTCTATACATTCGGAGAATACCAACTGACACGCAGACTGTTTGCCGGGGTGAGGTTTGACTACTCACAGTTCCCAACAAATGATAAGGACAGTGAATGGGCAATCTCTCCTTATTTGACCTTCTGGCAGAGTGAGTTTTCACGCCTGAGGCTGGAATACAGCCATAAGGAAAGAAATTCTGTAACCATGCCGGTTGAAGAAGGCGATAACGCACTTACATTGCAGGCAACTTTCACAATCGGCTCACACAGACCGCATCCGTTCTAATTGTTTTTATGGAGAAATAAAATGTTAAAAGAAAAGATACTTCAATCTGTAACCATACTAAGCTTCTCGATATTCCTGTTTTTTGTCCTCCTTAATACCGGTAATGCGTCTGCGAATAAATTAAATATTATAACGACATCAACTGATTTGAGATCCATTACTGAATTTATAGGTGGGGGTAAAGTCGAGGTAGAAAGTATTACACAGGGATACGCGAATCCTCATCAAGTCGATCCAAAACCAAGCTTCATGGTAAGACTCAGCAAAGCAGATGTTTTTATAAGAATAGGCCTTGATCTGGAACCATGGGCGCTGCTGTTAATAGACGGCGCAAGAAATCCGAGGATACGTTTCGGAGAACCGGGACACATAATCGCTTCTGTAGGTGTAGATATCCAGGGCCCGGACCTGCAGGCAGGGACCATGATTGACAGGTCATTGGGAGATATTCATATCTACGGAAACCCCCATTACTGGCTGGACCCTCTCAACGGCAAGATAATCGCCCAGAATATTCTGGAGGGTTTAAAAAGGATTTCACCTGAAAATGCCGAATATTTTAATGAGAACAAAAGACTATTCGACAGGGAAATTGACACACGTCTGTCCAGGTGGCAGGAGAAAATGAAACCTTATTCCGGCACAAACATAGTCGCCTATCACAGATCATGGCCGTACTTCTCAAAGAGATTCGGGATCAATGTAGTGGATTATGTAGAGCTAAAACCAGGGATAGCGCCTTCGCCTGCCCATATTGCCGCCCTTGTAAAGAAGATAAATGCAGAAGGCATTAAAGTAATAATTAAGGAACCATGTTACGAGAACAAGATTCCAAATTTTATTTCTTCAAAGACAGGTACAAGTGTGTTAACCCTGCCTGTTTCAGTCGAAGGCGTAAAGGAAGTTAAAGATTATTTTGACCTCTTTGATTATATTATTGATAATCTGATAAGCACATTTACAAAGCAAGGAATAACCCCAAAATGATTAAGTTCAGCAATGTACAACTTGGTTATGGCCGTAAGCCTGTGCTTACGGCCCTTAACTTCGATATACAAAGAGGTGATTTCTTTGGAATAGTCGGCCCCAACGGCGCCGGAAAGACAACCCTTCTGAAGGCAATACTGGGACTGCTGAAACCGTTACAAGGAGAAATTTCCTTTCCTGAAAATGGAAGAGGACAGAAGAAAAGCATCGGCTACGTACCTCAACATGCATCTATAGACGAGATATTCCCTATTACGGCGCTGGATATGGTTCTCATGGGAAGGTATGCAAAGATGGGAATATTTAAACGCCCGAAAAGTTGTGACTATGAACTGGCAGAGAAGATGCTGAAAAATGTCGGTATGGAAAACCTGGCAAACAGAAACTACAGAGAACTCTCCGGCGGGCAGAAACAGCGCACATTAATAGCAAGGGCGATGGTAGGAGAGCCGGACACTCTAATACTTGACGAGCCGGTAGAAGGAATGGATATTCAGGGCGAGAGAGCTATAATGGAACTTATCAAGGCCCTGCACAATGAATACGCACTCACTGTAGTACTTGTCAGCCACGACCTCAATATCGTGGCCAATTACGTAAAAACACTGTCTATTATCCATAATAACACCCTGAAACTGGGACCGGTTGATTCTATGCTTAATGAAGAAACCCTGGCCAGGGTTTACGGAACAAAGGTTAAGATTGTCAATATTTCCGGTCAAAAGACAATTATTCCTAAATTAAATGAATGACTTTCTCATTAATCTTGAATTCTTCAAATACTCTATAGCATGCTCGGTGCTCGTGGCCCTGGTATGTTCATTCCTGAGCGTTTACATCGTGCTCAAAAGGATTGTTTTCGTCAGCGTGGCGGTTACACAGGTCTCATCAGCTGGCATAGCAATAGCATTAATAACCGGCCTGAATCCAACGCCAATTTCTTTATTCTTTACCTTTCTTGGGGTTGCCATTTTTTCTATCAGGTTCTCTGAAAGGAAGTTGTCAAATGAAAGCAGGATCGGCATGGGGTTTGTCGTGGCAAGCGCTGCCACAATCCTCCTGGTATCCAAAAGCGCAAAGGGAATACATGAAATTGATGATCTGCTTTTTGGGAATGTACTTGTGTCAACACCTTACCAAATATATTTAATGCTCGGTATTATAGCATGTATTTTCATTACACATTTTCTCTTCTACAAAGAATTTACCGCAGTTACACTTGACTTTGAGATGGCAAGGACATCCGGTATCAGGGCAAGGTTCTGGGAGTTAATGCTCTATCTTACTATCGGAGCTGCTATATCTATTGGAATACGAACATCCGGTAATCTGCTTATAACTACATTCCTGATAATGCCTGCCGTGAATGGGTTACTTCTCGCGAACAGGATGAAGAATGTTTTTATCATAGCTGTAACTGTAGGTATAGTATCTGCTTTAACGGGATTTTATCTTTCATATTACTTTGATTTTCCGACATCACCTTGCATAGTAGCAACACTCTTTGCGATCTTATGTTTGACGCTGCCTTTCAGATTTTTTTATAGAAAGTCATAGAACTAAGTTTAATAACAACATAACTTGAGTTGATTTACCTCATACCTTAATTGAACGATTCTTTAAGTTACATTGTTATATCCGCAGTCTGTTTAGCGGAAATCTATTTTAGAATCAAAGGTTGACTTCAATTCATAGTTTCATTAATATTTAGATAAAATCATAACTTTAACAGGGGTTGCAGTATGATTCTGGTAACAGGCGGTACAGGATTTGTCGGAAGAAACATTGTACGATTACTTGTAAAAAAAGGACAACGGGTAAAATGCCTTGTGCGTAAGTCCTCTCCCAGAAACGTACTCGATGGCCTGGATGTGGAGTTTTGTACCGGTGACATTCTTGTTCCGGGCACACTTAAAGAAGCGCTTCAAGATATTGACACTGTTATACATCTGGTGGGAATTATAAAAGAAATTAAAGGCGCCACTTTTGAGAGAATTCATTCGGAAGGCACAAAAAACATTTTAGAAGCAGCCAGGAATGCAGAGGTTAAGAAATATATTCATATGAGCGCCCTGGGGACAAGGCCCGGTGGTATAAGCCGCTACCATAAAACAAAATGGCAGGCCGAAGAGGTTGTGAGAAACAGCGGTTTGAAATACGTAATTCTCAGGCCCCCAATTATCTGCGGAGCAGATGACGAGTTTGTAAATATGTTTGCAAAAATGATTAGGCAGACATTCATAACCCGCATAATCCCCGTGATAGGAAAAGGTGAATCCCGGATGCAGCCGATTTATGTTGGCGATGTTGCACATTGTTTCTATGAGGCAGCACTCAATGACAACATTTTAAACAAGACATACGAAATCGGCGGCCCGGATGCAATCTCGTTTAACGAAATACTTGATACGATCATGAAGGTTATGCAAAAGAACAGATTCAAGATACACCTGCCAATGGCAATGTTTAAACCCCTCGCCTTCTTAATGGAGAAAACACTGAAAGACCCGCCCTTGAACAGGGATCAATTAATTATGCTCAGAGAAGACAATGTCTGCGACATTACGGATATGAAGAGAGATTTCAACATACAACCAATGCCATTTGAAGATGCCATCAGGACTTACTTGTAAAAAAATAAGATTAATTCGGGCAGATATCTGCGGAAATCTGTGTCCTGTTTACTGGTATGTAATGTATTACGTAGAAATAGATATGTTTCCCTTACTGCAGACTGGTTACAAACTCCTTTAATATTTTTTTTAATTCCGGATCATATTTCTCTGATAAACCCAATCTTTTTGCCTGTGACTCTAATGCAATCTTGAGTATCATCTTTTCCTTCGTCCTCGCTGTAAGTTCCTTTACTAACTCATCATTTCGGCTTTGCAGCGCTCTCAATTGCGATTCATTTCCACCGCTATCTTCATCATCTATTACGGGATCAGCTTCGTTATCTCCAGCAATTTTCAATACTTTCTGCAAATTATTAACATCCCTTTCAAGTGCCTTGATCATCTTTCCAAGGGAGACATATTTATCTTTAATAGTTGAATAGTCCTTACTTATTTGTCCTTTCTCCAGGCTCAGGTCATATCGCATGGCCTCCAGTTCCTTAGTCTTGATGTCCAGATTCTTCACCTCCTGTTCAAGATCGTCCAGTTTTTGCTCTAACGATACTGCCTCAGCAACCTTGATTC
>CAKKPF010000236.1 GCA_919901575.1 Candidatus Brocadiaceae bacterium | reverse complement strand
CTTGGGCAGTGTTTTCTTAATAGTCTCTTTAATAACTCTTGGACCTGCAAATCCCACAAGTGCGCCTGGTTCAGCCATTATAATGTCTGCCTGCGAGGCAAAGCTGGCCATAACACCCCCTAATGTCGGATCTGTAAGTACAGATATAAATAGTAACCCTGCATCCTGGAGCCTGGATACGGCGGCACATGTCTTTGCCATTTGCATAAGGGAAAAGGCTCCCTCTTGCATTCTAGCGCCTCCTCCAGAGCCGGAGATTATGATAAGCGGCAACCATAGTTCCCGTGCCTTTTCGGCAGCTCTCGTAATCTTTTCTCCCACCACTGATCCCATACTTCCCATTATAAAGGTCGAATCTGTAACGCCGAATATAACTTCCTTTCCCTCAATAAGCCCTTTTCCAACAGTGGCCGCTTCGTTTAATTTTGTTTTTTTCTGTTCACTTTCAATCCGGTCTTTATATTTAATACGGTCTTTAAAATTCAATGGATCAGCAGACATCATATCATTCCAGTATTCTTCAAAACTGCCTTTGTCGAGTGTGATGTTTATTCGCTCATGGGTGGATATCCTGAAGTGGTGATTGCACTCAGGGCAGACATTGTGTTTTTCCTCCACCTGCTTTTTATAAACTACGCTTTTACACCCATCGCATCTCTTCCATAATCCATCTGGTATATTCTTTTTTCTTCTAAAAAACAATTATGTTTCTCCCCTCACTTTTCAAATAAAGCTTTAGGTGTAAGTATAGACTCTAGCTTTTCATAAATAAATAAAAATTTTCCTGTGCCTTCCGGCGGAGTTCTTCTATTGCCTCTTTATAATCATCCTTTGCAAATATGGATGTTGCAGCAGCAAAAACGTTTGCGCCCGCAGATGCTGCATCAGGAATTGTTTCCGGTTTTATACCGCCATCTACTTCGATATCCAGATTTTCAGGCGCCATTTCCCTCAGTTTTCTTAGTTTGTCACACACGTATTTTTTGAAGGCCTGGCCTGAGAATCCCGGATAAACCGTCATTACAAGAAGCATGTCAATAGATTTAAGCAGTTTTTCAACTGTTCGTTCGTGTGTATCAGGGTTAATAGCAACTCCGGCTTTTAAACCCCGGTCTTTGATTAAATTGATAACACTCAACGGATCATTAGTTGCCTCAATGTGAAAAGTTAAGATATCATCTTTTGTTGTTTTCTGCGTAAAAGATTCTATATATTTATCTGGGTTTTCAATCATGAGATGGATATCCAGAGGGACGTTTGTAATTTCCTTTATTCTTTCAACAATAAATGGCCCCATCGTCAGATTTGGGACAAAATGCCCATCCATAACGTCAATATGAATCAAATCCACACCCGCTTCCTCCACACACTTAATTTCATTTCCCAACTGTGCCGGATCAGCGGCAAGTATTGAAGCAGATATTTTTATCTGCATATAAATTAGCTCCTTTCACTCGCTAATTTATGCCATTTTGCACCGCAAAATGATTAAATAATATTAGTAAACCAGCCGTTCTGATTATGATTTATCAGTCAGCGCAGCTATACCGGGTAATTCTTTACCCTCTAATAATTCCAGAAATGCGCCGCCGCCTGTGGATATGAATGATACCTTGTACGATTCTCCCATCCTGTGGAAAGCAAGGTCCGTGTCTCCACCTCCTACAATGGTCAATGCATACGCAGAAACAACAGATTCTACCATTGCATAGGTGCCTCTGCTAAAGGCATCTATTTCAAATGCCCCCATAGGGCCGTTCCAGATGATTGTCTTTGCATTTTCCATGGCTTCTGAAAACAGCTTTGTGCTTGCAGGCCCGATATCCAGGGCAAACCAGCCATCCGGGACTTCCTGGAAGGTTACCAGCTTTGTTTCCGCCCTTCCGTCAAACTTTTCTGCAATCACAAAGTCTACGGGCAAATATAATTTAACACCTCTCTCCCTGGCAAGCTTGTTTATCATTAAAACCTTTGTAACCACATTTTCATCTACCTTTGCCATGCCAACTCCATATCCATTTACCGCGAGGAAGGGATATGCCATTGCGCCGCCAATGATTATTTTATCAACCTTTTTTACAAGATTCTCTATAATCTTTATCTTATCTACGACCTTTGCGCCGCCAATTATAGCAACCACAGGTCTCGATGGAACATTGACTGCCTTCTCAAAATAATCAATTTCCCTCTTCAAAAGAAATCCTGCCGATGACTGAGATATCATCCCATTCATGCCTACCATAGAAGCATGTGCCCTGTGGCAATTTCCGAATGCATCCTGTACCATTACATCACACAAGCTTGCCAGCTCTTTGGCAAATTCGGGATCATTTTCCTGTTCTCCCTTATGAAAACGCAGGTTTTCAAGAAGTAAGACGTCTTCAGGCTGCATAGCATCTACTTGCTTCCTTACCTCAGGGCCGATACAATCCTTTGCCAGTTTCACCTCTTTATTCAGGAGTCTATGGAGCCTCCTGGCAATCGGCTTCAAGCTGAATTCCGGCAAGACCTTTCCTCCCGGCCTGCCGAGGTGAGAGGCAAGGATTATTTTTGCGCCTTCATCAAGTAAATAATTTATTGTTGGCAAAGTGGCCCTTATCCTGGCGTCATCGGTTATGTTTCCCTGGTCGTCAAATGGAACATTATAGTCCACCCGCACAAATACCCTCTTGCCTTTCACGTCAAGATCTTTGATAAAAAGTTTGTTCATCTTAAAGAATTCCTTTAAACCTTTGCAATAAGTTCTATCAAATCTACCATACGGTTCGAATAGCCCCATTCGTTATCATACCAGCCTATCACCTTTATCAGATTGTCGCCAACTACGTAAGTAGACAAGGAATCAAAGATGCATGAATGATCATTGTCTATTATGTCAGAGGAAACAATGGGATCTTCGCAATATTCCAATATGCCCTTTAATTCGTTTTCTGATGCAGCCTTCATAGCATTATTAATTTTCTCTATACTTACCTTCTTTTTTACTAATGCCACTAAATCAGTTACCGAACCGTTAGCGACAGGCACCCGCATTGCCATACCGTCAAGTTTTCCTTTAAGTTCCGGTATAACTTCACCGATGGCCTTAGCGGCGCCGGTGGTCGTCGGAATAATATTTATGGCGGCAGCCCTTGCCCTTCTCAAATCGCTGTGCATTAAATCGGCGACATTCTGGTCATTTGTGTAGGCATGGATAGTAGTCATAAGGCCTTTTTCAATTCCGAAGTTATCGTTAATCACCTTTACAAGCGGCGCAAGGCAATTTGTAGTGCAGGAGGCATTGGAAACAATTTTATGTTCAGGTTTAAGAACGTTTTCATTTATTCCCACAACAATTGTAGCGTCAAGTTGGTCCTTTGCGGGTGCAGACAGGATTACCTTCTTAGCTCCGGCTTCAAGATGTTTTTCGCAATCCGACTTTTTTGTAAATATACCGGTAGATTCTATTACTACCTCAACTCCCAGTTCTTTCCATGGGAGTTTAGCCGGGTCTTTTTCCTTTGTTAACCTGACTTCTTTTCCTTTTACAATAATTGCATTCTCTTTTGAGTCAATAGCACCTTTAAATTTTCCATGAACTGAATCATATTTCAGAAGGATGGATAATGTCCTGGCATCGGTTAAATCATTTACGGCAACTACATCAATACCTTCCCTCTCTGCAATTACTCTAAATACGTTTCGACCTATTCTGCCAAAACCATTTATTCCTACTTTAATAGCCATTTTTTAGTTTCCTTTCCGACCAATATAATAGATAATTTCGCTCCAAAATTCAAAATCAATTTTATCTTCTGGATAAGCAAATTCATATAGCTCCAGCAAGTCGTGATTTTTTGAGATACCTTATTTGAAAAGTTGTTTTTCCCGCCTTTAGACGGGATTTCTCAATGATATTAAGAGAAGTAAAGGTTGCCTTTTCAAGATATAAGTATTCTATAAAACGAGGAAATACTTATGGATGTGATTAAAGCAAAGAGGCGGAATTCTAACACACCACCATAATTTGTCAAGTCTTTTCCAACTATATGACTTTCTGAATACTTACTAATAGACACATAGAACGCAAACTGTTATTATCAAAATTGTCTAATATCTAAATTGAGCAATTTTGTATTGTACATTTCTGTAGCCGTGTCCGCCTGGGCGGATGAAAATTAAGAAAAGAACGCAACCTCAAGGCATCGGCGTGAGCTCAGCCAAACGGTTGCGGCTACCCGTCCGAACGCCCGCCTGCCCGCCCGGCTCTGCCGTTCGCCAGCCCGACACGTCTTTCTGGCGGGGACGGGTACCTATTCGGGCGGATGCAAATCACTCAATTTAGATAATATGAAAATAACTATCATGAAGAAATATGCAGTATTATTCTTGCTTCTGTCCGGTTGCGTAATAATAGAAAGTGTATCTGAGGTTACGGTTAACAAGGATTTCCCACATAATGAGGTTCAAAAAATTGCCATAATTATGTTCGAGACACCCATAGAAGATAAAGGAAATACCAAGCATAATTCAAAATCTGCCATAGGCCCTAATGCAGGAGTTATTCTTGCCGGTATAACTGCCAGTGAACTAATAAAATGGGGAAAATATGTAGTTGTAGATAGAAAGGAGATGGAAGAAGATCTGAAATTAAAGAATCTCAGGGAAGAAGACTTTTTGCAGACGGAAAACTATTTGAGCCTTGGAAAGTCATTAGGTGTTGATGCCGTAGTCGTTGGCAAGGTTGAGGATTTCGGCTTTTCGTACAAATCTTTACCTTCCGGGCTGGTTTTATCACTGGTAACAAAAGTCACATTTACAGCAAGGTGTATTGATATAACTACAAATGAAACTGTTTGGGCTGTTAATATTAAAGGAACATCAAAGAAAGATGATGAAAGAGTTTTAGCGTCTGAACTTATTACAAAAGCTATCGAAACACTCAAGACAAAGTTAAAATAGGGCATAGGCTTCGATGGAAGCTTCCACATTGCTCCGGCATTCTGCGCAAGAACCCTTTTGTTGCAACCGCACGTAATTTTCTTGCTGATTTAAAGTATTTGCCTGCCGTGCTGCATAAAAACCCATAAAATTAGTAAAAGAAACTTTTTTTACGACTTATCTACAACATACTTACAACATTTTGTCTACATTTTTACAATATATTGTAAGACAAATAAAAAAACATACAAAATGTGGTATTTTTTTCTTGACAATATCTATAGTTTTTGTTAAATGATGCAAATAAATTTAAGGTGATTTGATTTAACTTGAGTAGATTTAACGAAAGGCAAGAAATGAGTAAATGTTTACAGATATATTATAACGAGAAAAGGGATGAAAACATCAAAGGGATGATTCAGGAATTAAAAAAAGCAAAGGATTCTCCGTATTATAAGCGGAGGTCAGATAGTGAGATTGCCCTGATGGTATTAAGCAGGGCGCTTAAAAGTGAGGTTAAAAAATTTACAAACGATACCGAAAAAAAATGATAAATGAGAGATTAAAAGTTTTCTATTTAAAGTTTGGTATTTTTTAGAAATTATACTTTAAAGGCTTACAAATTGTGATTTATCAAATGAATCGAGTTTCCGCATGCAGCCGGTGTAGTGGAAACCTGAAGCTTTCCACTACAGTGATGATGTATAACTTTAACAATCACAATTTATGAGCCACTTGAGTATAGATGAGTACGGGGGTAAATGTGGCCGGAGTCTTCATCTCCGTTACTTCAAGCCTCGCCCTCCCGTGTGCCGTCACAGCGTAATCGGGCTTTGCCGTACTCACCTGACGGGGGTCTTACTCCTTTCCCCCTCGTCGCCTGACGGCAGAAGGGCTTTTTGCATTACGTGGTAAAAAAAGCCCTTTTTGCCGTCACTATCTATTTAATCTAATTGATACTCAATCCTGCAGAATTAAAATGCAAATTTGAAGGAGACAAAAAAATTGGCAAAAAAGGTGAGTAAGAAACCTAAGGCAAAACCACCCGTTAAGAAAAAAGCTAAATTAACTTCAAAGAGTAAAAAAGTAGTTAAAAAAGAGAAACCGAATACAAAAATAGAATTAAAACAGATTGTATAAGGTTTAAGAGATTTCTTCCAGAGTCTAAAACATTAAATATTACGCCACATGTTCCCATTCACGCCGGTTCTTTTGCATTCCCATTCGTTAATCTACCAGTTCCAAAAGCCCATCACGAAAAGTTCCTTCTTGCACTTCCAACGGGTCTCGATAGTATATTGTGCTTTATAATATGTCAAGTCTATTATCAAAATGAACAAGCAAGTTGTCTTAATTACGGGCGCCAGCGGTTTTATTGGCACTGCATTGATCGCCCGACTGAAAAATAAGTATTACATTGTGGGCATCGATAAGGTACTGCATAAAGACCGGGATAACAGTGTCTTATGGTATAAAGCCGATATCTCAGACAAGAAGTTTTTGCACGCAACTTTTTGCGAAATTAAAGAAAATGTTGCAGGGAAAATAGATTATGTATTTCATCTGGCAGCATATTATGACATGTTAAACGAAGAAAATAAGATGTACCGTGAAACCAATGAAAATGGCACCAGATACTTACTGGATAATTTGATTGATTTTAATGTGAATAACTTTATTTTTACGAGCAGCACTGCCGTGTTGAAACCGACTATGGGCGATGATAAATTGAATGAAAAATCTGCTTTAGGATCGATGCTTTATTATGGAAAATCAAAAATTGCAGCAGAAAAAATCTTATTAGAATATAAGAAAAGAATAAAGGTAGCAATCCTCAGACCTTCTGCGGTTTATTCTGAGGATTGCAGATCGATACCACTTGCAAATAAGATTGCCTTTATCCGGCGGAGAAGTTTCGTCTGCAGAATCTTCCCGGGCAAAGGAGAAGGGGGATTGTCTTACATACATATTGAAGATGTAATTGATGCTCTTGAAAAGACTATGCTTATGACGAAAAAAATAGCTTCCGGTTCGATTTTTATCTTGTCTGAAGAAGACTATGTCCCAAACAATAGACTCTATGGTCTCATTTACAGTGAGATTTATGGCAAACACTTAAACTTAATACATCTGCCGAAGTGGTTTGTACGCGTTTTTTTATATCTGATAAACAATGTTTACTCTCTATCGGGAAAGAGTTTCTTCTTTAAACCCTGGATGGTAGATATAGTAGACAAAAAATATCGATTTAACGTTGATAAGGCTAAAAAAACATTAGAATGGCAACCCAAATTTAAGTTAGAGCAATATATGAAAGTAATAATAGAGAATCACAAGAATAATACATACAGATGGCTTGTAATTAATAATATAAACCTGGGTTGAGTGGTTTTTCATATTTTATGTTTCAAATAAATTTGTTGTAAAACTTGAAAAAAACGTTGCAATACTGTGATATTTTGCTTTATTATAGTGTTTCTTGCGTCTAAAAGAAGGATAAGGAATAATGAACATGCTTAATTCTTGGATAGGATATTCAGTACTGATTTTATTTGTAATTGCTTATACCCTCATTGTTTTTGAGGAAAAGATTCATTTAAAGAAATCCAAGCCGGTTATTTTGATAGGCTGCATCATGTGGATGCTTATTGGTATTTATGAAATAAAGCATGAAGGGGGAGCCCATGACTTCATTGAGCATCTAATTTCAGAGATTGGGGGGCTCTTCTTTTTCCTGCTGGTTGCCATGACTTACATCAATACTCTCATTTCCTTAAATGTATTTCAGGCCATGCGTGCCTGGCTGCTATCAAAAGGGTTGGGTTTCAGATCGCTATTCTGGGCTACAGGAACCATAACCTTTTTCATCTCTCCCATGGTAGACAATATGACCAGCGCCCTGCTTATGTCAACAGTGGCATTAGCGGTAAGCGACGGCAACAGGAAGTTTATTGTACCGGCCTTTATCAATATCATAGTTGCTGCCAATGCCGGAGGCACCTGGAGCCCTTTTGGAGATATTACTACACTGATGGTATGGACGTCCGGAAAGGTGGGTACTCTTACATTTTGCTATTTGCTGTTTCCTGCCTTAGTTAACTGGCTCATCCCGGCATTTGTCATGAGCTTGTTTCTTCCAAAGGGGAAACCGGTTGGCTTAAAAGAAACCATTGCAATGAAACCGGGAGCCAAAAGGTGTATGCTTTTCTTCGCATTAACGATTGCCACAGCAGTCTCTTATCACCAGTTTCTAGGCCTTCCTCCTTTTCTGGGTATGATGACCGGTATGGGATATCTTATGTTTGTGCAGTATTACATGAAAAAGTGGGGAGAGAAGGCATTCTTGAAAAAAATGTGTCTCAAAGAAGAGAGACGCAAGGTTTCCCGCTATGAGTTTTACAAACAAGTGGAACAGGTGGAATTTGACACCCTGCTCTTTTTCTTTGGCGTTCTGACTGCCGTGGGGGCATTGTCGTACGTTGGTTTTCTTGCATTCGTTGGAGGAAGGTTTTATTCATTTATGGGAGATACCACCGCAAACACGGCAATCGGGCTTCTTTCGTCAATTGTTGACAATATCCCTATTATGTACGCAGTCTTAAATATGAACCCGACAATGGGAACAGATCAGTGGCTCCTCGTAACTTTAACCGCTGGAGTGGGAGGCAGCTTACTGTCGATAGGTTCAGCGGCAGGCGTGGCTGTGATGGGAATTAACCGGGAGAATTACACGTTTATGTCTCATCTGAAATGGACACCTGTCATAGCTCTGGGTTATGCCGCAAGTATCTTTACCTGGTGGTTCGTGACAATGGGCATGCGGTGAGGAAAATCTGAATACACCGCAATTATGAATCAGGTTTTAGGATCTTCTAAAGAGTCCGAGAGCACTTGTTGATTTTTCCTTCTATTTACCAGATAGATGTACAGGAAAGTTATGCTTGCAATTAAGGCCCCAAGTATTTCAACTCTTCTTTCTACCGTATGAACAGCCGCAAACGCCTCTTTTTCGTCAATCTCGACCAGAAGCACCCAATTAACAAATTTAAGATTTAACGCTGTATACGCGCTTAATACCGTAATCCCCCGATAATCTTTTATTATCTTTTTCCCAACTATTC
>CAKKPF010000235.1 GCA_919901575.1 Candidatus Brocadiaceae bacterium | reverse complement strand
AGTTCGGAGTAGGGGAGGAAAGACGGAAGACAGTGGGAAGAATTATGATTGAGGGATTAAAGAATTAATGAATTGAGAAGCTAGAAACAAGATACAAGAAACCAGAAGCGGGAATCTAGTCCTTCTGATTTCCGGATTCACGCTTTCCCGTCCCAGCCAGAATGATTGCCCGCCCGGGAATGACAATATCGCTTAATAATCGCTCAATTATTTAGGTTTTATTAAAATTCTGTTTTTTTATTAACTATGCAAACGACCGGGGGCTATAATAGGACTCTTTTGAAACTCATTTTGGAGAACCTTCTGAGGTTATTTATCTAAAGAAAGCATCGTGTGAATTTAATCCAGTTTCTAAAACAGTTTGTTTTACATACAACAAAGACGGGGGCAATCGCGCCCAGTTCCAATGGTCTTGCAGATTTAATTACTGACACTGCTGATTTACATAACACTTCTGCCGTTATAGAATTTGGAACCGGGACAGGTGTATTCACAGAGAAAATCCTTCAAAAGATACCTGATGAAACCAGGTTTTTTGCATTGGAAATCAACCCGGATTTTGTAGCGGCTACCAGAAAAAGATGCCCGGAAGCAGTAGTTTACCATGATTCCGCATCAAATGCGAAAAAGTACCTTGCCGAATTTGGAATCAATGAGTGTGATTGCATAATATGCGGCCTTCCCTGGGCTGCATTTAGTGAGGAATTACAAAATGAGTTACTCGACACGATTATTGATGTTCTGAAGCCGGGCGGAAAGTTTCTGACTTTCGCCTATCTGCAGGGTTTACTTCTGCCAGCCGGTATGAGGTTCAAGAAAAAACTGTCCTCAAGATTCAATAAAGTAACTAAAACACGCACCGTATGGCTGAACTTCCCGCCGGCATTCGTTTACTGCGCGGAGAAATAAGAAATAACTCAAATAATCAAACTTGTCGTTAAAACTAAATTACCTGGAATTTTTATCTTTCTGAACGTAGCGTACCGGACGGATATAGTTGCCGCCGAAGTTGCCATAGTTTCCCCAACTCACGCTGCCGCCGTCGAAGGCAACACGCCAGGCAATCACAGGATTGTACTGATCACCAGTCCATATAGAGGTGATGGAATAGCAGAACAAATAATTTAATGTATAGGAAATTCAAAGTTATGTTTGCAATGTCTCAAATAAAACCCTACCCGCCCGAACGCCCGCCTGTACCTATTCGGGCAGGAAGCCATTCCGCTACAGTTAGTAATTGTAGTCCGCCCATAGGGCGCTAACTTAAGATTTGGGGGTTTATTCTAAAAAAGTAAGATTTGTTTAGTTTACTTAAATAATAAAAACATGTTTTTTTCATCATTTTTCAAAGAAAATTTAATATATAGGGTTTTTATAAAGAAATATAAGAAGTACTTCATACTCGGGGCCATCTCCCTCATAATAGTAGACATAATTAACATCGTCCCCCCACTTCTCATAAAAGAGGTGATTGATACTCTTACATCCCACGGAAGCATCACGAAGATATTGCATATTTCCGGTATTTACATTCTTGTCAGCCTGGTACAGGGTGCAGGACGGTATTTTTGGAGAATGTACTTTATCGGCACCTCTTTCCGTTGCGATTACGATCTAAGGATGGCATTTTTTAAACACATAGAGACGCTGTCACACTCTTTTTTCCGGAAATATAAAACAGGTAACCTGATGTCACGGGCGACAAATGATTTAAATGCCGTGAGGATGGCTGTGGGACCCGGTATGCTCATAGGACTCGATGCTCTATTTTACTTTTTTCTCATACCGCCCATAGTCATTTATTTATCACCCAAGCTCGCACTCTACACATTTTTGCCTCTACTGCTGATGCCATACTTTGCATACAGGATAAAAAACGTTATCGACAAAAGATTCAGAAGAGTTCAGGAACAGTTTTCCAACATAAGTGAAAAGGCACAGGAAAACATATCAGGTATCCGCATAGTAAAGAGTTTTAACATGTCCAACCAAGAAGAGAGGACGTTCAGCAGATTATGCAAGGACTTTGTGAATAAAAATCTTTCACTCGTAATCCCGCAATCACTTATGGGACCGGTTTTTGAGTATATTACATATCTGGGAATCATCATTCTTCTTTTGGCTGGTGGGAATATGGTACTGGAAGGCACGATCACATTAGGTACATTAATAGCATTCCAGAGGTATATATCCAAGATGGTCTGGCCTATGACGGCAGTAGGCTGGTGTCTATCATTATTCCAACGTGGAAAAGCATCTATGGAAAGGGTAGATGAAATTATGGACATAAAGCCTGAAATAATAAGCAGTAAGTCTGCGATAAAAAATATCCGGCCTGCAGGGAAGGTAGAATTTAAAGACCTGAGTTTCAGATACAATAAAAATGAGGATTTTATTCTCAGGAATATAAGTCTAGAGATAACACCGGGGCAAAAAGTTGCTCTGATCGGACCGGTAGGCTGCGGCAAGACTACGCTGGTTAATTTGATACCAAGGATTCTTCCTGCCGAACACAACAAGATACTTCTTGATGATATTGATATTAATAAAATAGACGTCAAGGAACTCAGGAGCCACATTGGTTTTGTTTCGCAAGACACATTCCTGTTCTCTGAAAAGATTAAGAACAACATATCATTTGGTAATCCGGATCAATTTGATGAATGTAAGGTAAGAGAGTGTGCAAGCATGTCTATGATATCGAATGAGATAGACAATTTACCGGAAGGTTACGACAGTTACCTGGGTGAGAGGGGAATAAATCTCTCCGGTGGTCAAAAGCAAAGAGTCTCCATTGCAAGGGCGCTTGCCATAAACCCCAGAATCTTAATATTTGACGATTGCCTTTCCGGTGTAGATGCAAGGACCGAAGAAGCAATAATCAAGAATATCTCCACAGAAGCAAACGGACGCACTCTTATAGTGGTCACACACAGAATACCGGCTATTATGGATTTTGATCTCATTGTTGTACTGCAAAATGGGGAAATCATAGGGACGGGTACACATCAACAATTAAGTGAAAGAGATGGATTATACAAATCTTTATACGAGAATGAAGTTGTAAGGGAGAGTTTGGCGGAAGGTTGATCAGATAAATTTCTTCATCTGGCCGTGTGTGTGGAAATCTGCCTGCCAAACAAACCGTCGGGTAAAAAGGTCTCCGCTACACCCCGCTAAGCGGGGTACAGTTGGCATGTGTAATTGAATTGTTATGAAAGAGTATTTAAGTGAAGACATAATACGGGGAAAGATGTATGACAGAACCATTATAAAGAAACTCATGTCATACATAATGAGATACAGATTCTCAGCAATACTTTCCATTCTAATGGTATTTCTGGCAACGCTGATGTTCCTTTTAGGTCCATATATGTTTGGATACGCTATTGATCACGGCATAGTCAAGGCAGATAAAGGGATGGTTGTTAAAATGGCCTTACTCCTGTTAAGTGTTGAGACCTTTAGAACCCTGCTCGTAATAGCACAGAACTACAATATTCAGAATATTGGTCAAAAGGTGATGATGGATCTAAGGATGGAACTCTTCTCCCACATACAAACGCTTCCCGTATCTTTCTTTGATAAGAATCCTGTAGGAAGGTTGGTCACGCGCTTAACAAATGATATTGCCGCACTTGGAGAACTTTTTTCTGCAGGGATTATAGTCGTAATAGGAGACGTCTTTATTATCGTTGGCATAATAGTAACGATGTTTCTATTAAATGTAAAACTCGCCCTCGTGGCTTTATGTGTGCTTCCCGCAATGTTTGCTATATCCATTTTTTTTAGCAGGAAGATAAAAATAGCCTTTAGAGAGATAAAGAGAAAATTAGCCCGCATAAATTCATACTTAAATGAGAACATAACGGGAATGGAAACCATTCAGCTTTTTAATAGAGAAAAGAAAAACTACGAAACATTTGATTCTGTAAATAAAGATTATCTGCACGAACAGGTCAGGTATGTTCGATACTATGCCATTTTTCAACCTGCTCTTAACATTATGAATGCACTCTCTGTCGCACTGATCCTCTGGTACGGCGCAATCAGATATTTCAGTAATGACCTTACACTGGGTATCCTTGTGGCATTCTTTGCATACATACAGGGTATATTTGATCCGATAAGAGATATAGTAGAAAAGTATAACATTTTCCAAGGCGCCATGGCCTCCGCCGAAAGGGTCTTTGGACTGATGAAGGAATCTCCGGAGGATGATTACGGCAAATTGACATTTAGTAAAGGAAAAGCCTTACAAAAAGTAGAAGGAAAGGTAGAATTCAAGGATGTCTGGGTTACATATAATAATAGTGATTACGTCCTTAAAGGATTATCATTTAAGATTGAAGCAGGACAATCACTTGCCATTGTTGGCGCAACGGGCAGCGGGAAAACCTCTGTGACAAACGTTTTGACAAGACTTTATGAAATAGATAAAGGCGCTATCCTGCTGGACAATAGAAATATTCAGGACATTGACAAAACACAATTAAGGCAGATAGTAGGAATGATAAGTCAGGACATTTTTCTTTTCTCAGGAACAATAAGGGATAACATATCACTTTTTAATTCCATCTCAGATAAAAGGATTTTAGAAACCATAAATGAACTGGGACTTACTCACTTCATAAACAGAATGCCGCATGGCCTTGATACTAAGGTGGCAGAAAGAGGCTCAAACCTTTCTGCAGGTGAACGTCAGTTTATATCCCTCGCAAGAATCCTTGCTTACGACCCCGATATCCTAATCCTGGATGAAGCAACGTCTAATATTGACCCTGTCTCCGAGGTCTTAATCCAGGATGCCATACAAAAGATAACGAAAGACAGGTCTTCCATAATAATATCTCACAGGCTGTCCACTATCCTAAACTGTGATCATATCCTGGTATTGAAACACGGGGAAAAGGTTGAGGAAGGAACTCATGAAACCCTGATGCGGACAAAAGGACTGTACAGCCAGCTTTATAAATTGTATCTAAGAAAGGAAAGTGTATAGGCATTTATAAAAACCACAGTTGAATAGTTACTTAATTATTTATATCCAAAACGGCTTAATGCGGCTTCATCTTTTCGCCAGTTTTTACTAACCTTGACCCAAAGATCCAGATAAACCTTTTTGTCTAATAGTTCCTGGATACCTTCCCGTGATTTTCTTCCTATCTCTTTTAACATTCGTCCGCTTTCACCAACAACAATCAATTTATGGGTTGGTTTCTCCACATGTACCGTTGCAGAAATATAAACAAGCTCGTCACTTCTTGGCGTAAACTCTTTTATCACCACCGCCACTCCATGCGGTATTTCCTGCCTTACAAGAAGCAGTACCTGTTCACGGATAAGTTCTGCAATTGTCAGCTTTTCCTGTTGGTCTGTAACGGTGCCTTCCGGATAATAAGCGGGACTCTCCGGCAATAGCTCAAGTATCTTATTGATCAATAACGGTATATTTATTTTTGTTACGGCAGAAACGGCAACACCGCCTTTAAAATCTCCAAGTTTTTTGTATTCTTCGATACGGGCTTCGAGATTTGGCATATCGGCAATATCTATCTTATTAATTATGAGCAGAACGTCCTTATCGATGTTGCGTATCAGTTTTGCCGCACGCTTATCGTCGCTGTGCGGAGGGGTGGTGCTATCCACAACGAATAAGACTACATCCGCATCTCTCAGACAAGAGCGCGCCGACTTTACCAGATACTCATCCAGCTTCTGCTTTGGCTTCAATATTCCCGGTGTATCAAGAAATACGATCTGCCCTTCTTCCGTCTCGCAAATTCCTGATATCCTGTTACGTGTCGTCTGCGGTCTCGGCGTAACAATCGCTACCTTTTCACCAACAAGCATATTGAGCAGAGTTGACTTGCCTACATTAGGCCGTCCCCATATCGTTACAAATCCGGACTTGTATTTCTTTTCTGCTCCTGACATGTTTTATTTAGATCAGATATTAATTGGTTTTCTGCTATTTCAAAATTTATTTTGATATTCTGTAACAGAACATGAAATATTACTTGAACCTAAATTGAGCGATTTTATATTACATGCCGTTGTAGCCGCTGGCTTCCTGCCCGAATAGGTACCCGTCCGAACGGCATTGCCGGGCGGGCAGGCGGGTAGCCTGTGTTTCTCATTACTTGATGGGTCTACGTAAGTTACGCAACCCTCAAGGTTGCGGCTACAAAATCGTTCAATTTAGGTTCAAGTCATCAGGCCACAAAGACCTGGCTTATTATGACAGCCGCTATGTGTTATAAAAAGAATCTTATTTTGCCGGCAGTCTTGATTGTGAGTTTTCTACAGTTGCCCATACGCCCCGTAAAATCTTCTCCATCAATCTGGATTAAAACCTTATTATGAGGCAAGTTTATTTCCACTTCATCTGTTTTATAAACATCAAATTTTCTTCCAGGCAAAAGGGGTTTTGGTAATTTACCGCTAAACAGGAAGAAAAGCATTTCCGGGATTCCATTCATAAACATCAGATGGAAAGTATTTCCTTTCAGGTCTATATCCTCTATTTTTATAAGACCGCCTCCGTAAGAAGGTATGTTGATTAATAATAAATTTTTGAAATTTTCAATAGTTTCTTCATAAAGCCGGGATTCCGTATCCTTAAAAGATATTTTGATTTGTTCTTTTACTTTAAAGTGAAGGTTGTTGATTATACATATTAGATAGATTAAACGATTATAAAGAGGCAGGGATCTTTTTTCATGAAATTTCCTGGCGATTCTGGCATCAAAACCGATTCCAAGATAATTTGCAAAATAGACTTTACCATTCAATGATAAAATGCGGCAAAATCGATATTTTGGTTTTTCCATTCCCGCTATAAGATCATTCATATACATTAATGGATTATTCATAAACTTCTTATAGTAACCCAATGCCCTCGCAAGATCATTGCCAGTGCCCAAGGGCATGATTCCAATAATCGGATTACGGGTAGAAATCATGACCCCATTTATCACATCTCTAACTGTCCCATCCCCTCCGGAAACAATTATACGGTTGTAACCTTTCTCGCACAATTCCCTTACCTGCTCTGAAACAATGTCTTTGTCTGTACACAAAGATTTAAACTCCCATCTTTTATTAATTAATTTTTCGAAGTCATCCAGGTGAAGCGAAGCCTTGCCGGCGCCGGCGGCAGGGTTATAAATAAAGACGGTTTTAGGTGGAAGGGTTTCATCCATTTATTAAAAATGTAATAGTTTATTAAAAAGGTCAAATGCCATGCCAGTATTATAATATTCTCCTGCCGCTTTGGCTATACTATTCAAACCTTCTTTATATTTTCCTCATATTTATACATAGAGAAGAACCAATCAGGGTCAAAGTTAGAGAAAAAGATTGTTTTTTTCTGATTGTGATACTATTATCCTGCTAATAATAAGTACAAAAAAACTTTTTTTGACCAAATCATCTTTTAAGATTAAAATTGAAATCCCGACTCACAAACAACTGTCCATGGGCTAAATACTCAAAGCCCATTCTTTTCCTGCTGGCGCTGTTAATTTTCTTTACCACTGCCGGTTATACCAGTTTCAAACTGATATCGGTTAAAACGGAATTAGATACAGGGAAGATAGACAATCCTTCACCTTTGATTACATCGAATGGACGAATGCTCGTGATACTCCTGGATTCTACACGTAAGGACTCCGTGTTCAGTGAAGCGATGCCATTTATTTCCAGCCTTCGCAAACAGGGAGCCTGGGGCATTTCCAGAGTAGTTTCAGCCCCGTTGTCAGTTGCGGGGGACCATGCAATCTTCTCCGGAGTTATAATGAGCCCTTTATCTATTGTTGACGATTTTTCAGATTCAGTAAGACCTTCCGCTTATGACAACCTTTTCAAGCGCATAACTCAAAAGAAAAAGCGTGCGGCGATTTTTAGCTCTGATTGTCTGCGTGGTGCTTATGGCAGCGACACAGACCTTTCCGCATTTGTTCCCAAAGGCTTCCTTTTCAGTCAATACCGGGAAGACGCAAAATATATTTTTGACCAAACCTATGATTTTTTGAAGAACCAAAAGTGGGACCTTGCAGCGGTTCAATTTGTTACGATGGACTTTATAGGCCATCTTGAAACTCCTCTTTCATCCAACTATATGCCCACTCTTAAATTGCTTGATAATTATGTGCGCCAGCTTGTTGAATTAACTACTGATGAGGATACGGTCTTGATTACCGCTGAACACGGCATAGACAACAACGGCTTCCATGTAGACCGAACTGAATTTGTTATAGATACCCCATTTATTCTTACAGGACCTAACGTAAATAGAGGCGGTCCCAGAGAAGTTCTCCAGATCGATTGGGCGCCGACCCTTTCTATCTTAGCCGGTGTTTCTCCGTTTTACAAATCCACTGCCTTGCCTGCCCTTGACTTGCTCTCGTTGCCTCCTGGATACCGTTCTATTTTGATAAGTAAATTTTCCCAAGTTATTGCCGGAAATCCTGAAATATCAGAGCTGGATGAGCTTCGTCAGATACGTCTCACTAAAATGGGAAGAGAGAGTTCTCCTCTCTTATGCGTGCTTATTGTTCTGGCAACTTTATTTTCTTTAACACTTTTTACGTACGTTGCTCTTTCCAATGATGACTATAAAGGGGGTATACGTTCCAAGATCAAATATATTGCTGTCTGGGGCTGTTGTCTTTGCGCATTGACTTGCATTGAATTGTATTTCGGAATCTTAGACTATATATCCAATAACTTCCCATTCAGCGCTAATAATATTCTTGATCATCCTATAAAGATTGGCCTGGCCTTAATCCTGATAGCAATCTTGCCGATGTGTTACTATCAGATTATTAGAAAAAGATGTTCCGATACAAAAGATTTTTCTCTGCCGTTTCTTTTAACGCTCATATTTTCTGTAACTTTCATAGCGACTAACCCATATCATCCTTTAAACTGGGCAGTGGTAAGTTTACCTCTGTTAGGCTGGGGAATGTCACGTCACCCGGCCTGGGTGGTTATTTTTTTCGCAACACTAACAGGTATGGCTATCAGAAGGCTGACATTCTACCATGTTTACCATCCGATAACCATGCCGGACAGGTGGGTCTTGTCATTAATCGTGCTATTCGCAGGAGTCGCATTTCTTTTGTGGAGATTACGGCTTGACAAGAAAAGAGCAACCATTATCGGATATGGAATACTTGGCATTCTTCCGTGTATCGTGATTATTGCATGCACTGCCAGCGCAGGGGTAAAAACCGTATTATTGATCTTAAGCTTGATTCCTCTGATTATTGCATGCCGGCGGACGCCTAAAACAGTCGATGTATGGTTGGCCTTGTGGATTGTCTTCTTCTTTCTGGGGACATCCGGTAGTATCAATCATGCATCGCACATAGTTACCTTCCCCCTTCTTGTGGCCGTTTGGGCTATCTCTGAAAAGACATCGGTAATAGCGAAAGGGAGCATGGCGACTCTGATAATCTGGACTCTATATCTTTTGCCCGGAAACGAGTTTGACCTGAAAATCTACGAATTGAGAGACAAATTTATTATGGGTTCAGTTATAGCCAAACAGATAGAAATGACTGTTATAGTAATTAGCAGCAGGTATATTATTCCTGTAACCATCCTTATCTGGATGATGAAACGGACATCTCCGAATACATCACTGCTATCAATGTTTTCTGTCACCATCTTACCGGTAGTGTTTGGAATCGGCATATGCCTGGCAATATGGGCATCAACCGCCTTTGTCGATTATCCCTGGGATATGTTTGCTAAACTGACAATTCTTTTCGGATTTTTGTTTATTATAGCATGTGCATTCTTTGCTGTCTCGACCTTCACATATTTTATACATCCGTACTATCTAAAGTTGCCGAATAAAACAGAGGAAATTCAATGCTGTCAATTGTAAAGATCAGCGACCAGAACGAATTTGCAAATCTAAAGAAAGATTGGGCCGTACTCTTGAAGAAGAGTAAAAGTGACACGGTCTTTCTTACCTGGGAATGGATGTACGCATGGTGGGAGTGTTTTAAAGAGAACAAACAACTCTTTATCCTGGCCGTATACGGCGAAAATGAAGAGATGGTCGGCATTGCGCCATTCTGCATGGATAAAAAAAAGATAGCAGGCATTTCTGTCATGGATTATATAAGATTTCTTGGAACAATGCCCGTATCTTCTGATCACCTTGATTTCATCATTCATGAGGAAAGGGAAAAGGAGGTTTTGGAGACAATAGTTGAGTACCTGTTTCGGGTGAATAGTTGGGATATGTGCCTTTTGAGCAACATACCCACATCTTCTTTGACAGGCAAACTACTTAAAGAGATTATGGGAAACAGGCCTTCTCAATACGAGATTTCTCAAGTTTGTCCCTACATACCATTGCCAACCCGAATCGAAGATTTTTATGCCTCCTTAAGTGGAAACATGAGAAACACAATAAAGAGAAGGAGGCGTAACTTACAAAAGAAATATAATGGTTTTGAGTTTGTGACGTGGAAGAATCCGGATGAAATTGACAGCGCCATGGAAAAAATGTTTAAACTGCATGGAAAGCGATGGATGGTTGTAAACCACAAGGGAAATTTTATTAATAGAAACATCAGGAGGTTTCATAAAAAGATCGCCTGGACATTTCTGAATTCCGATATGCTGAGGCTATACTTTCTCAGGGTGCAGGGAAAGGACGTGGCCACGTTGTATACTTTTAAATACAATGACAAACTTTTTTACTATCAGGGAGGATGGGATCCGGAATTTTCAGGAGACCGTGTTGGAAGTGTATTGACAAACCTGGTAATTGAAGACGCAATAAACAATGGATGTTCTGAGTATGACTTCTTGCGCGGAACGGAAGATTACAAAACGCGATTGACTGATAAGAAAAGAGAAGATATAGATATCTTTATATTAAATTCCTTTAATGCCAGAGTGTATCTTCTTTTTAGAAATCTTTATCATAAAATGAAAAAGTCTTCGTAACTATGAAGATTTTAATATAAGCGGCTTATCAAAAACCAATACGCTTTAAAACTATATTTGAGAACTCTTGCTTATACATCACTAAAGTGGGAAGTGGGTCCTTCCACGACCATGTTATATGATGTGAAGCCTTTAAGAGTGTATTTAGAATCTTAAGAAACCAACTGATTCCCTGTAAGATGGAAATCTTCCTTTGTTTCAGTTCCCTTAACATACCGGACATATCTCCTAGTAACCAATGAATACGTTTACCAACCGGGTAGTCTCTTGAATATTGCAGGAGCGAAATGGTTTCATTCCTTAAATATTGATGGACGTCTATTGCCTGTCTCGGGAAATCAACACCACAGAAATACGGTAAAGCACAATTTGCATCCATCCTTGGATTGAATTCCAGAAAATAAGAATTTCCATCTTCTTCATTGGCAAGAAATTGAATACAACCGATACCCGTATAATCCAGCCTACGTGTTAGTAATTCGCAGAAATCCCTACGTTGTTTTGAAGGACTGGATGATACACTATCTATCGAATTACCAGTACCATCATATGTATCCGTTCTAAGGGTTTTCTCCTCAAAATAACTTATTATATTTCCTTTGAAAGACGTAAACATACAGCTGTAACGAATACCTGAAACTTTTTTTTGTAATATCAGATCTCGGTATTTTTCTGGCCATTTCGGGAAATATTTTTTAAATTCATCAGGTGAATTACAAATAATGCACTTTTTCCCATAAAATGATGCTCCTAAAGTTAAAGTCTTGGGTTTTAAGATGAATGGATATCCAAGCTTCTTAATTTGAGTATTAAGATCAGTAAGATTTTGAACGACACTCGTTTCAGGAAAAGGAATATTTAGATCACACACGAGTTTGTAGGTCATAGCTTTGTTTATACATGTCTCAATCGCAATTGGATTGGCCATTAAGATTCCACAGAATCGGACAATTTTATCGTAATTACGAGCAAGAACTCTGCTGCTTGCTTCTCCTAATGGGAAAATATAAGCAATATCATTCCTTCTTTTTAAGAAAACCCTCAAAGCTTCTATAAATTTTTTACCTTCATCAAACTTGGGATGGAGCCATGTCTCTTTTATGTACCTGGAGGATTGTATAAATTTTTTGCCAATTTGGTCATGGTACCCAACAATTGGATCGTATCCTGCGTTTGTCAACGATCTGAGAACAGTCAACGTATGGCGATGGTTTTCTAGAACGAGTATTTTTTTAACCATACTATGCAAACTTAATCTAAAAAACCTTTTTTACTAAATTTAAACCTAAATTGAGCGATTTTATGTTACATGCCGTTGTAGCCGCTGGCTTCCTGCCCGAATAGGTACCCGTCCGAACGG
>CAKKPF010000234.1 GCA_919901575.1 Candidatus Brocadiaceae bacterium | reverse complement strand
AAGCTTTCCAAGTAAAAGTTCTACCGTTATTCTTGTTCCCTTAATTACGGGTTTCCCAGTCATCATAGTTGCATTTGCCGTTTTTCTTTCTTTATAATCCACGTTTCAATTCTCCAAACAACAAACTAAGCAACTTTATTTCATTTTTAAGGAAGGATACATTGGCGACTCTGGTCTTGGTGATAATGTTGGCCTTTGGCAATCTAAAATCAGGTCCAATTCCTCTAAAATCACCCGGCCTATCAGCGCTTTGCTTAATGGGGACCAACTATACAGGAGTTTGATGGGTCCACTTCGTTTGACCCATCCTACTTACTGTGCCACCGGTTATCAAAATTGTCTTTCCATTTAGCATCTTAGCTCCTCCGAAAGCTTTCCAAGTAAAAGTTCTACCGTTATTCTTGTTCCCTTAATTACGGGTTTCGCAAGCATCACACTTGCAATTGCCTTTTCTTGTTCCTTACAATGAGAAAAAGTTTCAATCTACAAAACCAAATTTCCGGAATATCGATGCAAGGTATTCGTTTAGATCTTTAATGTCTTTTTGCGCTGCAACAAATACTTGTTTTAATTCAATTCCGCCATATTCGTGCACAATAAGGTTTCTGAAACCTACTGCCTTAACCATTTTCTCAGTAATATCTCCATCCAGAATTCTTTTTTCTCCTAACAAGGAAAACATCTCACCAGTACTGCCTGGTACACCATAGCCCTCTTCACTTATAATATGTGCCGCAATGTCAATACAGTTTTGTATAGCCATTTGTAGATTAAATAATATACTCTCCTGACGATCAATGTCTTTCAGAAATGTCTGAAGATCTGTACCGAGTTTTTCTTCAATTCTGCTCATGTGTCTCTTCACGGAGCTTGCTTTTGCCAGTATGAGATCACGATCAACCATTATCTCAGCCCCTCATGACCTTTCTGATTAGTCCCAATTGCAGCTTGCCTTGATAGTAAGCAAAATCTGCCATGTCTGTGAACATAACCATCTTTTTCCTGGACAATTCTTTCGCATTGTTGACAAGGACACATTTGCCTTTTTTAAATATCTGTTTCAACAGTACTTCACTTGCCGAATTCAGCATTACAGGATGAACATCTTTTTTTAAGATTCGAGACAGCTCTATCATGTAAACACTTATATTCTTTCTGATAATATCCTGACTAATCCTATCCATAAGTATACCGATATCTATATCACTCAAATGACGTTCAGCATTTTGGGCGTAAGAACCAAATATATAAACTGCAATTACTTCCTTTTTGTCCTGAAAATATTCGATTATCTTTTCTTTTAATTTCTTATTACACATAACAATATTCGAGGTTTTACTTCAATTTGATTTGAAAGGATGAATCCCAAAAACACAGCCTCCAAGAAGATAAATATCTATATTTTCTTCAATTAATTCAGCAAGTCTTTTAAAGAAAAGATCAAGACTCTGTAAAAATATAAACTATAAATGATCATTTATTTGAGACTGTTCAATAAATCTACATCACTCAATGGAGACACATTATCTTGAGCTACTGAGCCAAAAAGATAGGCAAACAATACATTTCTCTTGTATCTACTAAATAACGGTAAAAGTTTTTCTTTAATACTATTAGAGATCATTTTAACCTTTCGAGTTAGTCACATCCCGCCTGAATTACGCCCGCCCGGCCAATCCGTTCGGACGGGAAGTCGGGCAGGAAGCCTTGACTCCTAAAGACTTAAAGCATGAATGTTTCATTTTAGCTTTTACCCGAAAGATAATCCTCTATCTCTTTTACATACTCTGAATATAATTCTTCAGCCATTATAACTGCCTCAAGAACCATCAAATGTTCAATTAAATCATACTCATGTACCAACCGGTTTCTAAGGCCCGCAGATGGAGCCAGTTTCTCTGCAAGGTCTACTGGAATTATTTTAAGTTCACCTGCTTTTATAAAACTCTCATAATAATCATCTGGAACTGTGTTAACTGTCTGGACGATGAAGTGTGTGTTTATATCAATGGCCGCCTCAATCAATTCCTGTAAGAGTCTCTCGGTGGCTTTTCTCTTATATACATCTCCAATGTATTCCTCTTTGTCCATGTTTATTATCGGTTCAAGGGTTTTAAGATTCTCTACTATAACGGCAAGTTTCCTTCTAATGATTTCTTTTTCTACGGGAGTCATCCCAAACCTCTTTCTCTCAGAAAATGTTTAATTGCTAATGCCCGTGCATCACGCAACTTTTTTGTATCAATGTACATCCTGAATGCAAGTGAATAAAAGGTGTTGAAGATACCATCTTCTCTCTCATATAGGCATTTACTTTTATTTACTATAGAAAACTTAAGAAGTGGACTTGCACGTCTCAGGTCAATTACATCAATATTATCAACGTGTAAAAGCCTGATAACCCTATTAGTTAGTGACAAAATATCCACAGTAGTATCAAATAGAAATGCAATGTCAATATCACTATGTCTGTGAGACCCTCCTGAAACCACAGAACCGAATAGTAAAACAAGCTGTAATCCTTTATCTTGAAAAACAGGCTCCAGCCTATCCTTGATTTCCTCAACAGAGATTAACTTCTTTGTCTGTGCCATAACAGTTAGGGAAATTACCCCAGCCAAATAAAAAATCCTTTGTTATATAAGTCAATGCCTACCCTAATGAAAGATATAATTCTCTGGTTTCATTCAACATTCGATTTAAATCAAAACGGTTCTTGACGCTTTCGCGTGCATTCGCAACGAGGCGGTTATATGCTCCCTTATTACTTTTTAAATATTCTATTTTTTCAACCAGCAGGTCAGGCTTATTAAGTGGAAAGAGTAAGCCAGTTTCATTATTGTCGATAACATCAATATTTCCATAAACATTGCTGGCGACAACAGGTTTGCCATATTTCATTGCTTCAACAGTTGAAAAACCAAAAGCCTCCCCAAGTGATGTATTCAGATAGACATTGATAAGTAGAAAAAAACGTTTAACATCTTTGATAAACCCCAATAGTATTACCTTATTCTGCAAATTGTATTCACTAATAGTACGTTCAATCCTTCCAAGCTCCTCTCCGTATCCGCCTATTATGAGAAAGACATCATCACGGCTTTTCAGATAGTTTGAAAGATTTTTTATTGCATAAGGTATATTTTTTATACTGTCAAACCGGGACAGCATTCCTATAACAAAACTCTTGTCTGGAATTGTTTTATTGAAGGATTGTAAAACGGAAGACCTGTCTCCTTCATTATATACTTTGTTGTCTATATGAATCCCATTTTCAATTAAGACGCTTTTTGAAACACTTGCAATCCTGTGTTTCACAGCTATTTGTTGTTCAGATTTTGAGACAAATATAAATTTATCAGTTAAATTTCTTAATAGCATCTCAGCAATTAGCGGAAGATTAATGTTTCTAAAGTGTATACCATGAAAAGTGTGCACGACTTTCAATTTTGTATTAAGCAGCTTTAATAACCTCGAATAGATACCCGCCCCCCTGCCATGAGAGTGAACTATCGTTATGCCGTTTGCTTTCACCCACTTTGATAGTTTCAGAAATGCTCGAATTTTAAACCTTCGATAAGGGAGTTTGAATGTTGGGATCTTTTCATTAACAATCTTATCATAATAAGGAGGACTATCAGGTAATGCACAGTAGAATTTAAATAAATCTCTGAGTTTAGTCATAATGTTAAAGAATTGCTCCGCCCCACCACCTTCACTCCTGGAACTGACTATCAAAATATTTGACTTTCCCTCCTCGATCATCTTTTGTCAGTTAAATCGTATTCAAACTTAACAAAGCACATGATTACAAAAATAATTAAATACTATTGATGTGGAAACCTGTGTTTTACTGTAATTTCTTTTTGAAGGAGTGAACCCCAAAGAAACAGGAGTTCGCTCTCTTCAACTCCCCATAATTTTTTAGAGTACGTTTTTATAAACGATTCTACCTGCTTACGAAATAAAAAATTCTTTTCTGACTTGAGGCTCTTGTTCAATGCCCTTGCCCATGCGGTAAGTAATTTCTCAGCATTAATAGAAAACTTTTTAATAAGAAATATGACATCCTGAACATCAATATCAGTAAATCTTTCAATTTTCCCTATACTCATATCAAGCGGGTCTAAAATTCTAACGTTAATTTTCCCAAAATCACTGTAAGGAAGAGCCGTATCTCGGTTATTGTTAATACTTATCATCCCCCACATGCCAGCATTCTCTGAGAAATTTACGGGAATATTTTTATCATTACAGAATTGTTGAATCCTTTCGATTGTTTCATCACTTGCACCCCTAATTTCAAAGTCTATATCCTGAGTCGTTCTCGATGCGCCTAATATAATCAAAGCACAACCTCCAAGCAAATAAACATCTATCTCTTCCGTAACTAATTCAGAGAGTTTTTTAAAGAAAAGATTAACATCTCCTTTATCCTTAAATTCCATATGCAACCAGCAAAGAATCTACAAGATTCATATAACTTCTTACTCTCCCTTCTTTATATTTAAAAATCAAATGATTCCATGTAAGACAGTTTGGTTGAAACCCTCCACACCCAAAGGCCTTAAGTTTTTCGCTGAAGGCTCCACCTATCTCACAGGCTACTTTCCAGCATGGTAATAAGATATCTGGATCGTGACTTTTATATTCCATTTCTAAGCTTTTGTAGAGAGGCTCTCCAAAAACAATAAGAAAAGCAACAATCTCCTTGAATGCCCGATCATCTTTTGAATTTAGATCTTCTTTTAGAACTTTCATATGTTCAGGAGAAATTTTCATTTGACATTAGCTCAGCTCAGCTTAATTGGTCAAAGAATTTTATTAAGCATCTATATACAGACCGATTCCCTCTCAGTTACACACAAAATCTTGTATAACAGTATTATACACAAGCACTTAAATCAATTTAAACAACTATATTCTTTGACTATTCTTTAATCCCTGAGCACAACAACCTTCACACCTTCTTGTTCTTTACAAAAACTATCTATTTCTTTTTCACCAAAAGAGGCAAGTATTATTATGTTAGCGCCAGACTTTAAGAACTCATCCATATTAACTATCGTATAACCAAACCACACTTCCCCTTCTTTGTTATCGTCAACCACGTAAGTCAGTTCTAAGCCCAGTTCTTTGAGGACTATGAATAAAACCTCTGCTATATGGTTTATCCCGTATATTGAAACACTTTCAACACCTTCGTTTCTTAAATGCATCACCTTTTCTTTGATTACCCTTTTCGCTTCCAAATAAAAATGGATCGTGTTTTCTACTCTTTTGTACAATAAGCTGGACTTCTCCCTGGCGCCTTCTGGAGTAATTAGATATTTTATTCTCCTGGCATCAACATTCTTTATCTTAACCCAGCCTTTCTGAACCATCTTTTTCAACAGATGATTTATTAATCCCAACGCTATCCCAACTTCTTTTGACAAATCTCTCTGCGTTAGATGTCCGTTATTTTCTATTTTCTCTAATATCTCTAATTCCCTAACATCTATAGAGCCAGAATCTCCATTCATTTTAAACCAACTCCTCTCCCCTGCCTGTGCGTGTACGCCCGCAGACAGGGCGCTAATTTGTGTATTTTACCAAGCAAAACAGAACCAAAATGTATCAGCTTCTTCATTCTTAATTCTTACAAATCACGCCTTTCATACTCAATCGTTCACACAATGAACACACATTATAAAAAAATCTCTAAAACACGGTAAAATCAATCAAAATCAAAACTTACATCATCGTTCATCTTGTGAACACTAATCTTAAAAAATTTTTTTCTATTGTCAACAACTTTTTCTGTACTATATGCTGTTCCTAAAGGCAAAGCAACTACTGTTGCAGAACTTTGTACAAAAGTATACTTCGTCTATCTAAAGCTTTTTTTTCTGGACATTTATGCGCTAACGTTATTTCTTTGTCATTTATAGATTGCTGCAATTCTTCTTCTATAGCTTTATATTCTCTATGCGAGATGAATATATAATCTACTTTTCTTTCTCTCGCCATGACAAGTGCGTCATTTATACTTCCCATTTGAATATGCCGCCCCTTAGCATAATAAGCATTTCTTGCAGAAACACTCAAAATAGCAGGGTATGGTTTATTTGAATTTTCTTTTATCCACTGACCCACCTTCTTAATCCCTAACTTGTCAAAACGCTGAGGCTTTAATGTCTTTGGCAGTAAGGCGCTGACAACAATCATCAATACAATTAGCTGCATTATCCACGTACTCCTTAACAACTCCTTGAAACCAACTGTCAAGCTATTATGCTGAAACTTTTCATGCATCCATGTTCCAGCAGTATGCACTCCTATTCCTGCACAAAAAAGAGCCGGAATGACCAATGGCATCAAATGCCTTCTACTGGGATACTGATATATATCACCATAACTTGGTATATGCATTATGTTCAACCTGTATAGTATAAACAGGTAAACTACAATAATCGATGCTATGTATAAACCGAAAAACCGTTCTTTCTTTATCCTTGTCCAATTTACCACACCTATTATGAGAAAAATAAACAAAAGGGGATGTAGTGTGTCTAAATATTTTTTCATAATGTACAAAATACTCTTTAGATGTGTACTCAAATCTGTTCTGCTGGCAGATGTTTGTTTACTAATATTTGCATCTGAACTTTTTTCCCAATCAACATTATCTTCAACCGGCTCAACATTTTCTTGCCCACTTAAGGTCTCTTTTACTCCGATCATTTGAGACAAACTCTTCTTCATTGTAAGATGCCAGTAACCTGTCTCTTTCTTAATAAACACAAGATAAGGTAATGAAAAGACAAGAAACGAAACAATTAAAACCAAAATTGAAATAACCTTTTCTTTCCAGACTACCTTAATTTTAGCAAGATCATTCAAGAGATACCAACCGGCAACTATGAAAAGAATTCCTATTCCCTCAGGACGTGTAAGATAAGCAAATGCGGCACATATCCCTGTTAGGGCAAATAAAGAAAACTTCTTTTTTGTTATCGCAAAAAATCCTAAACCAAGGGCAGATATGAAAAGAAAGAAATAAGTAGATTCTGAAATTATGTCTGCTGAAAATCTGACAGCATAGGGATGGAAGGCTAAAATGATAGAAGAAACAAAGGATATCTTCTGATCAAAAATTCCTTTACCAATCAGATAAAATACAATTACCGTTAACGTGCCAAAGAAAACAGATATAATGGTACCAGACAATTCCATGTTTGGAATAACCTTATACAGTACAGCCATAATGAAAGAGTATAAGGGATGATAATCATGCCTTAAACCACTTTGAAAGTCACCGTCAACAAAAAACTTTGCATTTTGCATAAAGGCAACACTATCATTCTCGATTACATATGTAAAAAAGCTCAAGTATATCCTTACTGAAAGAGAAATTATCAGAAGTATCCAAATATACCTGTCATTGAGAAAGTCTGTTTTTCTGTCATTTTCTAAAGCTATAGTTTTCATATCCAACTCGTAAGAACTTTATGTGAACACTGGTATTTACTTCATGGAAAGTGGAAGCCTGAAGGCTTCCACTACATTTTATTCAGCAAAAACTAAAAACCCTATGCAAACTGGGTATTAAAAATACTTTTCACCATACTTACCACTAAAAACTATTTGTCCCAACTCTAATCTCGGCCTTTGGACAGGGTTCTCATCAGGTATCCCAACTGGCAAGAGCGCCATTACTTCAACATGGCCTGGAATGTCAAGAATTTCTTTTACTTTATTATCTTCGTACCATCTTACCCAACATGTACCAAGGCCAATCTCAACTGCCTGCAAAACAATATGTTCTATGGCTATGGCAACATTTGCCGCAGCAGCAATCATAAGGGCATCCTTTGTAACAGTATTCATACCTTTCTTAAGGTATGGAATAAATACTTCCCTTGTCCTCTCAGGAAGCGCGCCTGATTCTATAAGTTCATCCACTCTTTCAGGGAATTCTTTAAACGCCTTTAAGTCTGCACAGCAAACAATTATTACGGGAGCACATTTTATATGTCTCTGATTATGTGCCGCCGTTTGTAACTTCTTTTTCGTATCGTCATCTTTAACCACTATAAATCTCCAGGGCTGTGTGTTTGTCCCTGAAGGCGACAACCTGGCGCCTTCAAGTAAAAGCCTGATTTTTTCTTCTGGAATTGGGTCCGGTTTAAATTTCCTTATACTCCTGCGATTCTTTATTGCTTCACTTACATCCATTACAACTCCCATGCTTAAATTTTTATCATTCATAAGATTGACTATTTCAAAGTATACAATATAATAATCGATTATTCTTAACACAAACATATTATTGTAAACATGATTTGCATTCCTATTACGGCCAGAAGCACAGAAAATACTATCTCGGAAATGTCATTGGCTTCCAAATATGCCGACATAATTGAACTACGTATTGATTACATCACAGAACTACAAGATGCAGAAACATGCATTGAAAGGTCATTAAAGAGTAAAACTAAACCAGTAATAATTACAAACAGGCCCGAAAGAGAAGGGGGCAAATTTAGTGGCAGCGAACAGGACAGATTACGTCTGTTACAAAAGGCCATCGAACTGGGAGCAGATTACGTTGATGTTGAATATGATTCATCAAATCATATTACCAAACAGAACAGCAGCAAGATAATCATTTCTTATCATAATTTCAAGGAAACACCGCATAATTTAAACAAAATATATAATGATATTTGCCAGCGCAAACCTGACATAGTCAAGATTGTAACATATGCAAATGACATTACTGATAATATCAGAATATTTGAACTCTTAAATACTGCGAACATGCCAACCATATCTTTCTGCATGGGAGAATTGGGGTACATAAGCAGGATACTTACAAGAAAGTTTGGCGGGTTACTGACATTTGCTTCTCTCGAAAGGGGCAAAGAATCAGCGCCCGGACAATTAACCGTTGATGAACTCTCCAAAATATATCACTTTAAAAGCATAAACGAAAGAACAAAGCTTTACGGTATTATTGGAAATCCGGTTTCTCACAGTATGAGTCCGGTCATCCACAACGCCTCCTTTAAGGATAAAGGGCTTAATAACGTATATGTCCCGCTGAAGATCTCAAACATTGGCGCCTTTATTAAAGAGTACAGGAAAATGGATTTTCAGGGTTTCAGCGTTACCATTCCACATAAAGAAAGTGTTTTACCGTTTCTGGACGATATTGATCATACAGCCGGAAAAATTGGTGCAATAAATACAATTGTAAAACAAAACGGGAGATTAACAGGCTACAACACTGACTGCATGGCCGCAGTAATAGGACTGGAACACAGTCTGAAAGAAACCGATGATACGCTGAATAATAAGAAAATATCCATAATAGGAGCAGGCGGCACAGCACGGGCAATTGCCTTCGGCTTAAAAGAAAAAGGTTGCGACATAATCATCTATAATCGTACCCTTGAACGTGCAGAAAAACTGTCTAATGACGTTAAATGTAGATTTGAGGGATTTGAGGAAATCCACAAACTCGATTCTGATATCCTCATAAATACTACGTCTATCGGTATGTTTCCAGATGTCGACCGAACACCCGTCCCACAAAACGTACTCAAGGCAGGTATGATAGTTTTTGACGCTGTTTACAATCCAATCGAAACCCGGCTTCTCCAGGATGCAAAGAAAAGAGGATGCCGTACGGTTAATGGGCTCACAATGTTCATTCAACAGGCTGCAGAGCAATTCCGTCTCTGGACAAATATCGATCCACCGATAGAATTAATGAATAATGTGGCAAGGGAAACGTTATCAAGGCTACCCGCCTGCCCGCCCGGCAATGCCGTT
>CAKKPF010000233.1:2395-9306 GCA_919901575.1 Candidatus Brocadiaceae bacterium | reverse complement strand
TCCCACCCCAACTGAGAAATCTTCTTGCCCAGGTTACTCCAATTACCCTGGAACCCGGCCTATACCTGGAAGCGATTATTACATCGTTTCCCTCTTCAATAAGTGTTGACATTCTATATATTAGCCCTGGCGCATGTGTGTTATCAGAATCCATGGTCACAATAATATCAGTCTCGTCAGTATTTTCTAAGGAGTAAATTAATCCCGTTTTTATTGATTCATTCAGTCCCTTGTTTTGATGGTGTTGAATCAATTTGACCATTAGTAAATTTAATGTAGAAACGATATTAGCCGTATTATCTGTGCTCCCATCATTTACCACTATTATTTCAAAAGCCTTAAATCTCTCGCCCAGGATTCGCTTTAAATCCTTTATTAGAGGCAAAATGGCGCTTTCTTCATTATATGCTGGCAGTACAATTTTTATCACCTTTTTGACCTGCCTCCGGACATTAAGTTTTTTGTTAAAATATCAACAATCCTTCCCGCAGCTTTTCCATCGCCGTATGGGTTGATTGATCTGGACATTTTATCATAGACATCTTTATTATCTAAAAGCTGTTGTGCCTCACTGGAAATTATATCCTTTTTCGTGCCGACAAGTCTTAATGTATTCGCCTCTATGCCCTCAGATCTTTCGGTTGTGTTTCTCATAACTAAAACCGGTTTGTGTAAAGAAGGCGCTTCTTCCTGAATGCCGCCAGAGTCCGTCATAATAATATAAGACTTACTCATAAGATATACAAAATACTCGTATTCTAAAGGTTCTAAAAGGAAGATATTTTTCGGCTCCTTGTCATCGGTCAGGGTTGTCTGGTTAGAACCCAGGATTTCATTGACAGGTTTCTGGACATTAGGGTTCAGGTGGACAGGATATATTATTGTTACATCAGGATTTCTCTCTGCAATCTCCTTTAGCGCCATACATATATTCCTGAAATCCTCTCCGAAGCTTTCCCTCCTATGCCCGGTAACTAGGATTCGTTTTTGATTATCATCTGTCAGAACCAGTTTCCATCTTTCTTTAAAATACATACCTAGTTCTTCCTGCTTAACAACTGACGACTGACGATTAATGACTTCAAGCAGAGCATCAACAACCGTGTTCCCGGTAACCCAGATTTGAGATTCCGGAATCCCTTCTTTAGTCAAATTATCCCTTGCCAACTCCGTAGGAGCAAAATGATAATCGGCCAACACACCAACTAAATGTCTATTTTTCTCCTCAGGAAAAGGATTGTATTTATTATGAGTTCTAAGACCAGCCTCTATGTGTCCGATGGAGATCTGTAAATAAAAAGCAGCCAGACTTGCCGTAAAGGCGGTAGAGGTGTCTCCCTGAACCAACACTACATCCGGTCTCTCTTTCTGTAAAATCTTTTTTAATCCTTCTAAGGCCTTGATTGTAACATAAAACAAATCCTGACAATCTACCATTATATTTAAATCATAATCCGGTATAATTCCAAAAAAAACTAAAGATTGATCCAGCATTTCACGTTGCTGGGCGGTTACACAAATTACTACCTGGAATCCTGATTCTTTTAGCTTTCTTATAACAGGGATTATCTTTATTGCTTCCGGCCTCGTACCAAATATTACCATAAATTTCATTTTATATGATTTTAATAAAGAAAAGGATCTTCTGAAAATCTTTGCAACATTATGATTCAGATAAGGAAAATATCAAGTTATTTATTTAGAATCTATTAGTAGTATCTTTTATAGTACAATATTTGTTGAATAAATGGATAAGTAGATTCAGGGATAAGCAGATTTTTACTTGACAAAATCCTGTATTAGAGGTTATTTACTCCGTGAGGTTAAATGATACTTGTTTAAGTAATCCTTAAGCTTTATTATGTATTTAGTTATATAAACAACTATATGAAAAGCGATGACTCTGTGTGTACACAAGATGCTCGAGGACTAGTAACTCTTGCAAGAATAGAAACTCATGAAAAGATAATCCAATTCTTACAAAATGAGAGAAGAGGTAAACTTCTGGATGTCCCTTCAGGGACAGGCATATTGTCATCGAAGCTGAAGGAATTTGGTTTTGAATGCTGTTGTTGCGACATAAACCCGGAAATGTTCAAAGCACAGGGTATAGAATTCAAAGTAGCTGATTTAAATAAAAGTGTGCCATTAGAAACAAATCATTTTGACTTCATTACGTGTATTGATGGTTTGGAGCACCTTGAAAACCCTCACAACGCAATAAGAGAGTTTAAAAGACTTCTAAAAAAAGGTGGGAAGCTATTTGTCGCAATACCTAACTATTTGAATATTGAAAGAAGGATGAAATTCCTCTTGACCGGTTCCTTTACAAAACCCGTAAGCCAGGAAATGTTTAAAGAGAGATTTAATTGCAATACGGCAATGATGCACATCAACTTTGTCAGCTATCCAACTTTGAGATTTATGCTTGAAAGTAATGGTTTCCACATAACTAAACTGGATATAGATAGGCCAAAACCAAAGATGATTCTTTTATTTCCTATCACATTATTGATAAAGTTGTATTGCTGGTTTTGGCCAAAGAAGGCGAAGGAGCGATATTGGCTAAAAGAGACGCTTTCTAAAAATATTTTTTCAGGTGGTAATACATTAATTATTATAGCGGAGAAGAGCTAAATTCTTATGGAAAATTATTTCAAAAATAAGAAGATTTCGATAACCGGAGGCTTGGGTTTTATAGGAAGCACGCTGGCTCACCGGCTTGTAAAGATGGAAGCGGACATATGCCTTATAGACTCTCTGATACCGGAATATGGAGGGAATAATTTCAATATTGATGGCATTGAGGACAAGGTAAAGGTAAACATTGCCGATGTCAGAGATAAGCATAGCATGGACTATCTGGTAAAAGGCAGGGATATCATCTTTAACCTTGCAGGGACGTTAAGCCACATAGACAGCATGAATGACCCATTTACTGATCTGGAAATTAATTGCAGGAGCCAGTTATCAATCCTGGAGTCTTGCCGCAAAAACAACAGAGACGTCAAAATTATCTTTGCCGGTACTAGAGGGCAATACGGCAAAGTAGACCGCCTACCTGTAGATGAAAAGCATCTGATGCACCCTACGGACGTTAACGGGATAAATAACATTGCAGGAGAATCGTATCACATCTTATACAATAATATATATGGAATAAGGGCTGTTTCGCTCAGATTAACCAATACTTATGGACCAAGACACCAGATGAGACATCACAAGCAGGGAATAATTAACTGGTTTATAAGGCAATTAATAGAGGGTCAGACCATAAAGTTATACGGTGATGGTAAACAAATCAGAGACATCAATTATGTTGATGATGTGGTAGATGCGCTGTTACTGGTAGCCTGTAGTGAGAAGGCCAACGGTGAAGTCTTTAACCTGGGAGGCACCCCTAAGAACCTGATAGATTTGGTAGAGACAATGATAGCTGTATATAATGAGGGCAATTATGAATTGATTCCGTTCAAGGAAGACCTCAAGAAGATAGAAATTGGAGATTACGTTGCAAATTATGAAAAGATTAAGAATTTCGTTGGGTGGCAGCCAAAGGTTTCATTAGAGGAAGGACTTCGGTCATCATTTGACTACTATGAGAAATACAAAAACCATTATTGGTAATATGAATATTCCGGTCTTCGACCTTAAAAGACAGTATGAAAACCTGAAGACAGAGATTGATAACGCCTTTAAAAGTGTTCTCGAAAATGGAATATTTGTCCTGGGCGAAAATGTCAAACGGTTTGAAGAAGAATTTGCAGACTATCTTGGGGCTGGATTTGCCGTAGGAGTAGGTTCAGGTACGGAAGCCTTGCATCTTTCATTGAAAGCTTGTGATATTGGATATGGGGACGAAGTAATCACTGTTCCAAATACAGCAGTTCCGACTATCTCGGCCATATCCTTTGCAGGGGCCAAACCGGTATTTGTTGATATTACACCGGATACCTACACAATGGATTTAAGAAAAGTAGAGGAAAAGATTACAGACAAAACTAAGGCTATTCTGCCTGTGCATCTCTATGGTCACTCCACGGAGATGGAGCAAATAATGAAGTTGGCAAAAGCGCATAATTTAAGGGTTATTGAAGACGCATGTCAGGCTCACGGAGCGAAGTACAATAGTAAAAATGCAGGAACTATTGGAGATATGGGCTGCTTCAGTTTTTATCCGACAAAAAACCTGGGGGCATACGGTGATGGCGGAATGGTAGTTACGAACAATGAAGAATTGTATAAAAAACTGATTATGCTTAGAAATTACGGCGAAGTTAAAAAGTTCACTTCAAAGATTGAGGGATTTAATTCCCGGCTGGATGAGATCCAGTCCGCTGTACTCAGGGTTAAATTGAAATATTTAGATGAATGGACTAACAAGCGCCGAGAAATAGCAACGATGTACCATCAGCTACTCTACAATTCAAATGTACAGCTTCCCTGCGAAAGACAATGGGCAAAACACGTATATCACCTCTTTGTAATCAGGGTAAATAAAAGAGATGCCTTAAAGGATTATCTTCATGAACGAGGAGTTGGTACACAAATACATTATCCAATACCAATCCATCTGCAGGATGCTTATAAAAGACTTGGGCATAAAGCAGGAGACTTTCCTATAAGCGAGAGGAATGCAGAAGAAATATTGTCTTTACCTATTTATCCGGAACTGACAACAGAAGAAATAGAAGCTGTTGCCGGTTTAATCACGGAATTTCAGAATATATAGTTAAATTAGAACCAGGGAGTATCACAATGACCAAAGCCAGGGTTTCGGCATGTGTAATGACATTCAACAATGAAGACATAATCCAGGACTGTATGGAGAATGTTAAGTGGGCTAATGAAGTCATCGTTGTTGATTCTTACAGCACTGACAAAACGGTTGATATATGCCGTAAATATACAAACAGAGTTTATCAGAGAAAATGGCCGGGTTTTCAGGATCAGTCTAACTATATTGCCGGTCTTGCCAAATATGAATGGATTCTCTTTACGGATGCAGATGAAATAATTTCTCCCGAACTTTATGAAGAAATTCAATCACATTTAAATAATAATTCAAATAGCTGGGATGGTTTTTACTTCCCGCGTAGAACGCGTTATCTTGGAAAATGGATTAATCATGGAGAATGGTACCCTGCATACGACCTCCTTCTCTATAAGAAAGATAAGGGTAAGTGGGTAAAAGAACCTCATGCGACACTCGATTTAAATGGAAGAGCAAAATATTTAAAGAATGATTGCCTTCACTATACATACAGAAATCTTTCACACCAACTCGAAAGAATCGATAAATATACAAGCATGAGCGCCGTGGAAATGAATAAGAAAGATGTGAAGTTTCTTACCTTGCAGCTTATATCCAGACCTATTATCAGATTTATCAAAGGATACTTCTTCAAACGCGGATTTCTGGATGGAATTCCTGGACTGGTATCGGCAACAACAACGTCATTTTATGTCTTCATGAAATATGCAAAATTATTTGAATTACGTTTAAAGAATCAGCCTCAAATTGACACTGATAAACACGAAAGATAATAAAAAGTTTCCTGCTCCCCCCTCTGGGGAGGGCAATGTCATTGAATTAGGAGATTTAATTTCCAAAGGTTGAAAACGAGTCTCCCTAAATCCCTCTTTACTAAAGAGGGACTTCCAATATTCCCCCTTTGGAAAATGGGGTTAGGGGGATTTCCCATTTAACCTATTGCAGCGTTATTATTCACACAGGAAGAAAAGCTCTCATATTGAAAATACTTCACCTATTTAGTGATTGGAAATGGACAGGCCCGGCAGAGCCTGCGCTCAACCTTTGCGTAGAATTAAAGAAGCGGGGACATGACGTTACTCTTGCGTGCGGCAAGGCAATGGATGACTACCCGTTTCCGCCAGATTCAGAATCCGTTGAAAAAAGCGCTTACGAGCGTGGCCTTGTACCGGTTACCAGGTTTAATTTAAGCAAACATTTCAGGTTCTTTAAGGCTGTTTCCGACGTTAAAAAACTATCGGCTTTTATGAATGACGGGGAGTATGATATAGTCCACGTTCATCGTAACCAGGATCATTTAGTTGGTGGAATAGCGGCCAGACGTACCGGAAGGCGCTTACCTGTAGTACGTACGAGTCATGACGGGGTTGCATTGAAGAAAGATCTAAGAAATAAAATTTGCCTGACCAGACTCACTGATAAACTAATTACTGTATCGGAAAAGGCAAGAGTGGCAGACATGAATCGTTTTGGATTAAGCAAAGATAAGATAATTATGATTAATGCTTCTATCGATTGCCGGCGTTTCAACCCGGGAAATGGGCATCTTACCCATAGGGATAAATTTGGAATTAAGAAAGACGACATTGTAGTCGGTATTATAGCCAGAATCCAGACACATCGAAGGTTTCACATACTCCTGAAGGCAATTAAGATTGCATCTCAAGAAGTCCCGAAGTTAAAGCTGCTGGTCATTGGCAGAGGGACTAAGGAAAAGCAACTATTGACAGAACCAACCAGAACTATGGGACTGGAAGACGTGGTAATACATACTGGTTACAGGACAACAGATTATGTAGAGGCCGTCTCGTGTATGGATTTCAATATATTCCTGATGCCCGGCACAGATGGTTCCTGCCGTGCAGTCAGGGAAGTCATGGCAATGGGGAAACCTGTTATTGCCGCCAATCGTGGGATGCTGTCTACGATTGTTGATGATAACGTTACCGGACTTGTCATTGATGATACACCGGAGAATTTAGCAATGGCTACAGTAAGATTATCCAAAGACAGTGAACTGAGAAAGAAAATGGCTGAGGCATCACTGAAAAAAGCACAAGATGTATTTTCTCAGGAATCTATGGCTGAAAAAGTTGAGAGTGTCTATAAAGAACTTTTATCGTAATAGTTCACCGCG
>CAKKPF010000233.1:0-2295 GCA_919901575.1 Candidatus Brocadiaceae bacterium | reverse complement strand
CTGCTGAAAATATTAACTAAGATTGGCATAATGATGCTGGTTATGACCGGGTTGATTCTGATTAATAAATATATAAACAACGCTAACAGAAGTGAAAAAGAAGGCCGGAAAACGCCGTTAGAGAGTGTGGCAAAACCGGGGTTCATTATATGCAATCAAGAGGAGAATTTACCTCATTATCCCCTCCTTAACATCATTCAAAAGAAGTAAGATGCCGTTTGACATCTCAATATATTCTTTACTGGTAATTATTTTAACCTCAACAGTTCAATCGATTTTCGGGGTTGGGTTTTGCTGCTGAAAGTATGAATATCTCTTTTAGTAATGTTATATATTTGATTGCCGGAGTGGTTATTTTTCTGCTAACTGAAAAGTATCTTTATACAAATATAGATAACGAGAAATACAACAAGATATTTGTCGTAGCAATACATCCATTTATAATTGGTCTGTTTCTTATAGCGTTCAAAATCCTTTAGCGGAAACCGAAATCCTTTTGTGAACCATTATACCTTCCTTCTCAAAAACAAGTGAATAATGAGTTTTAATATAATTCATAAGGAGTTGAAGTGTCTTACTTTGGCCGTCTCCAGCTTCAAACCACCATCTAAATTGCATGTTAGTAGCAGGTAAAGTGTTTACAAAGAAGAGTATATTCTGTTGTTCTAGTTTTTCAATAAAATCATTCTGCCATTTTTCCCGTTCCCTGGTGTCAGATGGAACTGTAATTCCCTCATCATAAACGAGAGATGGATCCCATGGTGCTTTTCGTAAAGCCAAAGGGATTAAAATACCGTTATCATCAATTACCGCGATATTGCCATGCTTACCATTAAGATACTCTATAACATCGAAAACTGCGCTTAAATTAATATGGGGGAAATCAGATTGCTTGATTTTTACAGGGAAGAGATCGGTACTTCGGAAATGCTTAACTTCAGAATTGTCAAAGAAATGGCGGTTGTGACCAAGAAAAATAACACCTATGATAATATAAACGAATATTATGGAGTATTCAAGTTTGTGTGATAGCTTATTGCGCCATGAGAAAAGAGTCATAGCTAATATGCCGCCTAAGGCAAACGTTACTTCGGTGAATAAACGCGATACGACGGCGCTGCACCATAATGTAGATAAGATCAAAAAGATAATAACGAAGTGGTTTTCTTTTGTTAGCAATTTTCTTTTAATGAAAATGGTTAAGTATGCTATGTAGAATACGGCTACAATTGGGTAAAAAAGAAGTTGGCCTAAGTAAGGTTTAGAAAATGCAGTAACAGGATTTATTGAATAAGGGATGAAAAGAGAAGCAAAAGGTTTAAAGAAATGCTTATTTGCTGATGCCCATTTTATGGGTAAGTGAAATGTATAATAGAAGTAGTTATTGATATCAGAGAAGAGAAAAATTGACCCTACAATAGTAAAATGGCTTGCAATGTAGATACCTAAAAAAGACAGCGATTCCTTCACTGAAAAGAATACTCTGCCACGAATCAAAGCACTCACGATAATGAATGCGGCCAATCCCCATAAACCTATATTTTGGTGGGAATGAAATGCCAATGAGAAACATATTGCTGATACGATTATTTTGATACGTTGAGAAATATTACATATAGCGGTGAGAAACGCGCCAAGCACTAATAAATAGGAAAGGTGATGATGGTAAAAGCCTCCTGTAGGAGTAAGTAAAAGAAAAAAGGCAAACAAAAGCCCTCCTAAAGGCCCATATGGGAGATAATAATCTCTGTATAGTACCTGCCCCTGAAGATGGCGGAGGCCTGCTTCGTAATCCATCAAGGGGTCTTCATAGACACCATTCATCGTTGAAATTGTCTGAATGGCTGTTGCTATGAGTATAAGAGCAAGGAGAGAGACAATTTTTTTCTTTGTTATTTCGATATTGATCACAAAATTTGACGTACTATTGTCTTTGCAAAGAAAATTATATAAGCCAAGTATCAAACATTCAGGTTTGAGCTACAAATATTGGTGTTATTATAAATCATAACATAAAAATACAGAATTACAAACAAGGCTTAACTATTACTTCCAAACCAGATAGTCTTCAATCGCAAGATAATCGAGGCCGCAACCGAAGAAGGTCATTATGGCGTCACGGGGCGAACAGACAATGGGCTGGCCTGCAACATTAAAACTGGTATTGAGAAGCGCCGGCACTCCGGTTATCTTTTTAAATTCATTGATTAGTTCCCAATACCGGGGGAAAATTTCTTTCTTGACCGTCTGCACTCTTACCGTGTTGTCTACATGCGCGGCCGACGCTATTTCAGA
>CAKKPF010000232.1 GCA_919901575.1 Candidatus Brocadiaceae bacterium | reverse complement strand
TGATAAAAATTGAAGCCGGCCGCTTTTCGTATGAGATAACAGGAGATAGCCAAAGTATGACATTTGGCATGATTACGTTTCATCTTTTGCCGTATTCATAAATACCCCATGTTACGTTTTTGAATATAATAAATTAATACAAATAAATGTGTAAGTATTTGCGGCTGAAACTCATTGTAAATTCAATTCACCAGTAAAAACAATTTTTTTACCCGCCAGAACGCCGTCGGGCTGGCCAATCTTCTCTTTCAGTTCTTCGGCATTCAGGGCGTAAAGAGGGCTGATTTCGATAGTTCCCGTGACGTTTCCAGCTTCGTCTGTCGGGATTTTAATGCCTGCCTCTCTTAACCACCTTCCAAACATATTTATCATGCTTTGCTTAGCAGTATCAGGTGAGTTATCGCCTGCCGCATTCTTGACGGGTGAAAACTCGTCTTCACGCACCACTTCCATGATTATGGACTTCCCGGCATGCTTGAGCGCATCAAAGATGAACATTTCGAATTTGACGGCATTGTTTTCGGATGGTTCTGTTTTACAACCATTTTCGTCTATACAGGGCACCTTTTTCACTGCCTTGTGATAAGGCAGTGCAAAATGGCTTTCATTGATTTTCTCAACAAAGTCTACGTCAAGCAAATAGATGGCTGGGCTTCCCATTCCGAATTTGAGGGTTCCGTCCGGATTCCGTGCATACCTCTCCTTCTTGCTCAGTTCGCTGTATTCTATTGTGTCCAGATGACCGTCTCTTATGCCGACAATGCCCACCTTCTCTTCAGGATCTGTTTTTTGTACTACCTTTGGAGACATCTTTGCGCCTTCTCTTATGTGATACCCTAAATAAACAGGGTCGGCGATCTTTATCAATACATTGTCAACCTGATGATAAAAGATGTGTTTGACGCCGCGTTCATTCATGTCGGACAGCACGTTTTTCTCTTTTAAGGCAAGTAAAGTTCCGCCATGCCCATTCGGGCTGGTTACGATGCTGCTTTTTGAGTCCATTAATAACCTGCCGTGAAGGTCTATCACGGGAAGGACTCCCTGTGTGAAGAAGGAGACATTGTCAGGGTTTAAACTAAAAAAGCGGTTTTCTTCAAAAAAGTTGCGTGTCATTTCGTCATTGTTCAGACTCGTCATTATATACCACGGAATGACAGTATCATACTTATTCACAATGGCTTGAATTCTTTCGGCATACAACTGAAAAATGCTCTTACCCATAATAGGGCTGATAGGAAGCATACCTTTTGGCCTGTTAGCTCCTAATCGGGTTCCCAGTCCTCCGGCCACCGTAACAACCGCAACCTTTCCGGCCATTATAGCGTTTTCTCCAATTTCTTTAGCCTCCGTTGCACGTGCCTTTTGTGAATCGTTTTGTGGAACAGGAATGATGTCGGGCGGCTCCAGAGTTACCGTCTTTAGGCTTGTAGGTTTGTTTCCTTCGACATGCTTTCCTATCAGGTCTTGAAGCAGGTTAAAGTCTATGAGTCTTAACTGACCTAAAAGGTTTCTCTGTTCATCTGCTGTAAGATCATTCCACCACCTGAAGACATGTTCCTGTTCATGGAAAAATACTTTCTCCACGAGGAGTTTGTCAGACTCATTTTCTGTCTGGATTTCTGCATGTTCAAGCTTGTTTACATCCATAGGTGAAAATTCTACAATACACCCTGAGGTTGTTCAAGGTAAAAGATTTCAACTGCAATTGAGGAATTGAGGGATTCAGAAATTGAGGAATTTGCTTGACCGTAGATGGTAAATAACTAAAATCTCCGTATACCTTTTATCAAAAACCTTATCATTTCATATATTTACTAACGTAATGTCCGAACTGCAAGGGCCATTGAAGATTTTTGAGTTTTCAAGAAGGGAATCATTCGCCGCATTCTTTCTCATAACGGCAATCTTGATCGGAACAGGGATCAAGTATTCGATAGATCAGCATTGGTGGCTTCCGGAAACTGAAGTTGTAGACACCGATCCGGAATCAATAAAATTAAAGATTGACTTGAACAGGGCGGAATGGTACGAACTTATAATCCTTCCGGGAATAGGCGAGAATAAGGCCAGGGCAATTGTTGAATATCGAAAAGAAGCCGGTAGATTTAAAACTATAGAACAATTGTGTGAGGTTAGTGGTATAGGGGCAGAAACAGTAAAAAGGATTAAAGACCTCGTTTTTGTTGATGAAAGGAATTAATTTATGGAAAAACAGAAAATATTTGAAAATGTGTGGATAAGAACGATTGCAATATTTTGTGCGCTGGCTCTGTTTTTCACGTTGTGCTATTTCCTGAAAGGAATCCTGATATCGTTTTTCCTTGCCTTTACCATAGCGTATATCTTTGATCCGTTAGTGGATTTTATATCAAACAGAAGACTCTTATTTTCAAAAAAGCATGTGCCGCGTGGTCTTGCGATAGCTATACTTTTAACCCTGGTATTTCTGGTTATGGGAGGATTATTAACATACACGATTCCTAAAACGGTTAGTGGTATTCAGCGTGTTGGGACTGCTTTAAAGAATCAATATCCAAAATATCAGGAGAAAGTGGGAGCAATAATAGAAGAATACAGTGATACGGAATTTGGGACATTCCTCAAATCAAAACTGGGAGTTCAGACAATTAAGGAGGCGGAAACTAAAAACAGTGAACTACAAGAACAAGAGAACAAAGAGGTCACAACTAAAAAAACAGTTGGCGCTAAACATAGTATTCATGAGCCTTTGTTTAAGATGAAGAAGTATGTGCCGCAAGCTTTAAACTTTGTATTGGGAATCGTAAAAAATATATTTTACAGTACATTTGGTTTCTTTGGAATAGTTTTGAATGTTGTTGTCTTCGGGGGTGTGATGGTATATCTCCTGAAGGATTTCG
>CAKKPF010000231.1 GCA_919901575.1 Candidatus Brocadiaceae bacterium | reverse complement strand
TTGTCTATCTTTAACTCTAATACATCTATTTGAAGCTCGGGCATTTTGGTTTTCTCCTTTTTGCCATCGTCCTTTTCTTCTTCTGCTGCTTCTTCCTTGACAACTTTCAATGAATCAAGGTTAAGCTCGCCAGCTTCATTCTTCACAACTATAAATTCTTTTAAATTTAATCTGACCTCTTCAAGATGTGCCTTCCCTGCGATAAAGGCACCCAGGTTATAATCTACATAAATTTCCGGTAAATCTATCATTAACTCATCTTCGAATCCTGACGGATTATATAATTGCAATTCCTTTATGCCAATTAAGGATTTAAATACACCAACATTCATACTCCCGATACTTAACTTAAGGCCGGTCATTGCCCCGACTCCGGTTGATACGGAAGCCTTAATTATGAAATTTTTGCCAAGAAAAAGTACAATCAATACAGCAAATACAATAAGCGGAATTATAATAACTTTTCTTTTCATGACATGTTTCTCCTCTGTCTTTCTGGTTTATATAATTTTAGGAGAGGTTTAAAATCTTAAACCCCTACCGACTATATGATGCTCAAAGCCATTCCAATCTTTTCGAAATGTCCTATCGCCCACGTAAGGTCTCCCTCACTATGTGTAGCTGAGAGCATTACGCGAATACGCGCCTTGCCCACAGGCACAGTGGGGTAACCAATTGATTGTGCAAATATGCCTTCTTCAAATAGCTTCTGGCTAAAATCCCTGGCCACCTTGGCATCACCTATCATAACAGGCGTGATAGGCGTCTTTGTCTTACCGATGTTAAATCCTGTCTGTTTCATCCTGTCCTGGAAGAATCTGGTGTTTGACCAGAGTTTCTTGACCATATCATCTGATTTGATCAGGGTATCCACAACGGCAATACATGCCGCTACGTCGGCTGCTGTTACGGCGCTTGAAAAGAGAAAGGGACGTCCCTTTTGCGCCAGGAAATCCGTCAATTTTTTAGTCCCTGCAACATAACCTCCCACAACTCCGAATGCCTTTGACATGGTGCCCACTTCAATATCCACCTTGCCGTGCAGATTGAAGTGGTCAACAATACCCCTGCCGCCCCGTCCCAATACCCCCTCGCCGTGTGCATCGTCCACCATGGTAATCGCCCCGAATTTATCCGCAATCTCAACAATTTCCCGAAGCCGCGCTATATCTACTT
>CAKKPF010000230.1 GCA_919901575.1 Candidatus Brocadiaceae bacterium | reverse complement strand
ATACGCTATGGATAACAGCACATGGGTATCTCTTGGTTTATTGGCTGGAGCCAGTGACACGTGGGCATTTACTAACTTCGTATTAACTCCTAATTTCTATGATGATATCAATACCGGCCTGCAGGTTAAGATAGACATAGATACTCTTAATACCACTACGTTTTGGTTAGTAACACTTGCCAAATCTTCTCTCTCAATAGATGGAGGGGATTTACCGCCTCCAGATCCAAATGCTGTTCCGGAACCGTCAACCATTGCCTTACTCGGAATCGGCCTGGCTGGACTGGGTGGAGGTTACTTGAGGAGAAGGAGAAGACAGAAACAAGAAATAAGAGGCTAGAAGCAAAAAGCTGGAAGTAAGAAGCAAGATTAAAAACAGTGATTATACACGAGAACAACGGCAATACTGATCAAAGATTGGTATTGCCGTTGTTCATTTCTGGATTAGTAGATGCCAGTAAACTTGTTGTAAAGGAATACACTAGAGTAGCTGGTTTTTTTGGAGTGTAGTGACTCACTACCCGCATCGACACGCCCGCCCGGCCAAGCCGTTCGGACGGGGTCGATGCACTCCAAATTTGCCGATGTTTCGGTGAGTCCACTCACCGAAACAAACTGAGGTGACCGCCGCCACTCTTTGACGGTTTTAATCGTTTCGGTGTGAGGACACACCGAAACATCAGAATGCGCCGAAACATCGACAGATTGCTGATTCAATCATGCCCGCCTGCCCGCCCGGCAACCCGCCTGAAACGAAGAAGTCGGGCAGGTGCCGTTCGCCAGCCCGACAAGGCTGGTTCTGGCGGGGACGGGTACCTATTCGGGCAGGCAAAGCTGAGCTTAGCTCTGTTGATTGAACCAAAACGTTTAGGTTCCCGCCCAGGGGCGGATCTTGAAGCTGTCCACAGGGGTCGTCCTCAGGCGACAGGCTGTCCGCCAGAAAGACATGTCGGTGTCTTGGCAAGCCTGAACAAGCAAAGAGCTGTGTGAATGATAGATTCGAACTATTGGCCTTCCAGCCTGACGGCGGGCCTCTCTTTCGAGAGGATTCCAATTCTGGAATCCTCTCGAAAGAGAGGCTGTTCATGTTTATGTAACGAATGTTGATTGCCGTAGGGTGGATTAAGCAGAGCGAATCCACCAACAATAGACTAAAGTTTTGTCCCTGTTTTGTATATGGTGTTTAGAATGCTTAAAGCTAGTTCAATGGCCTGACGCTTTGAAATTGTTAGTGCATAAACATCTTCATCTTCTTCGCCTTCTACGACAATCTCAATACCTCCTGCCTTTGCAACTACAATAATTTTTTTCTTTTCTTCCATGTTATTTGCAATCCTCCCATTAATTTAATGTATAGGACATTCAAAGTTGTGTTTGCAATGTCTCAAATAAAACCCTACCCGCCCGACAATGCCGTTCGCCAGCCCGACACGTCTTTCTGGCGGGGACGGGTACCTATTCGGGCAGGAAGTCGTGCCGAAGGCAGATATGCCTCTGGCATGACCATTCCGCTACACCCCGCTAAGCGGGGTACAGTTAGTAATTGTAATCCGCCCATAGGGCACTAACCTGATAATCTTGAACCCATCTACATACCTTTCGTCTGTTTAGTTTAATCGCACATGACCGGCATTTCAAGGATTTAATCTAAGAGTGAAATTCAAATACAGTTATCCATTTCTATCATGTTTTACGGCACTCATGCCTGGCCTATTTTGAGCGCTGCCAGAAAGAATATATTGCCATATTATGGCAAATATCCTGTAAGCATAAGTTGGCATGGTGTGTAGGTGATACGTGAAAAAAATGTTGTAAAATAAAGATTTTAAATGATAATAGATACTAATCATCTGTATTATTAATTTGAACTGCCATTCTTAAAGAAGGGGTAGAATAAGTTAGTGTCTGATCCTATTGTTGAAAAGATTTCTGAGCTAAAGAAGAAGCATAATGCGATTATCCTGGCACATAATTATCAGCGTGGTGAGGTACAGGATGTTGCAGATTTTGTTGGAGATTCCCTGGGCTTGTCTCAGCAGGCGGCAAAGGCGGATGCAGATTTAATAGTCTTTTGTGGCGTTCATTTCATGGCGGAGACGGCTGCAATATTGTGTCCTGGTAAGACCGTTATCATGCCAGATGAACATGCAGGATGTCCAATGGCTTCAATGATCACTGAAAGAGAATTAAGAGAGAAAAAGAAGCTTTTTCCGAATGCCAGGGTAGTATGTTACGTTAATACCACGGCTGCCGTTAAGGCTGAAAGCGATGTATGTTGTACCTCATCAAACGCTGTGGAGATCGTATCGTCTATCCCTGAAGATGAGGAGATATTATTTATCCCTGATAAGAGCCTTGGCGCTTATGTTTCATCATGCCTGAATCGAGAGATGATTTACTGGGAGGGTTATTGTCCGACTCATCACAGGATACTTGCTGAGCAGATAGTCAAAATGAAATCAGAACACCCGGCGGCAGAGGTGGTCGTTCATCCTGAGTGTACGCCTGATGTTATTGCCCTGGCTGACCATGTTGCAAGCACCACCGGTATCATAAAATATGCGGGCAGCAGCAATAAAAAGGAATTTATCATTGGAACTGAGACAGGAATATTGCATAGGTTAAGAAAGGAATATCCTGATAAGACCTTTATGCCAGTTACGCCTTTGTCGGATTGCCCCAACATGAAATTAAATACACTTGAGAAAGTGCTGTGGTCGCTGGAGGACCTTCAGTATGTCGTTACAGTGCCGGATGAGATAGCGAAAAAGGCTCTACGGGCTATTCAGAGGATGCTGGACCTGTCTTGAGCAGTAAAGAAGCCGGAAGCAAGATATTGTGATGCCCGCCCGGCAACCCGCCTGAACGAAGAAGTCGGGCAGGTGCCGTTCGCCAGCCCGACACGTCTTTCTGGCGGGGACGGGTACGAATTATCCTGTACCTGTTTTCCGTCTGTCCCTGTTTTTGTCCAAAAGCAAATAACCTCTTGACAAATCGTAAACTTTTGTCAGCAGCCACACTCACGAATAAAAAAGGCGCTGGTTTTGGGTCAGGTGTTATCTGCTTTTAATATTCAAAGCGCCTCAGTTTCTACTTCATATTTTATTAGAGGAACTGATATAGTAGGTGCTTTATCTATGAGCTTACTATCTTTTAAAAGTCCTGAAATATGTTCTCCTACCTCTGCATTGACAACTTTTTCACCGCATTGAGGACATACTCCAGATGGAACATTTTCAATAACTACCAATTTATCCTTGATCCAGAAGTCTTGTTGTATATTCCTTTCCTCAAGCGGGGTATTGCAGATTTCGCATTCTCCGTAATTATACATTGTTATTGCCTCCTAAAATATTATAGTGTATATACCGTTATAAAAAGTAATTTGCCAGTGACTTTAATTCTGCAAATGATACCAATTTCCCTTCCATCAATAGCCTCTCCTACAATTTCATATCTTACGCCTCTGGGATCTTGCTTAAATTTCCGTCTAATCCGGCCTGTTGCAATGGCGTTTTTAATATCTGTAAATTCAAGTTCGTCTGCAGCCATTTCTTCAAAGAAGTGGGGAATTGCAAATTCATATTCTTTATTTATGACTTTTTTACGTATTTTTCCAATTATCCTCAGAATCTACTCTCCTATTGATCATCATATATCCTAATATTCTATTAACTAAAGTTAGTTGAGTATAGCAGATAATGACGCTAAGGTATAAGCTATCGTAACCTGAGCGGCATGTTATCAAAATATGTATAGAATGGAAATAAGAAAAAATGTTGAAACCACACATAAATTGGCGGTTGGCTTCATACCTATGGTTAGGTTTTCCAATAAATATGAATAATGAAGGTGACCCCCGTCTTTGCATCCAGGACGTCGATTTTGGCCAAAATAAAATTTTTGTTCGCAGTGGCAAAGGCGGCAAAGACAGGGCAACCATACTGCCCAGGAACGTCCGCGAAAAACTTCAAGTTACTCCTTGAAATCCGGGATGTCAAGGATATTGTTTCATGTTTTGTAGTGGGATTAACCTCACACATATCCTTTAAGATATTTTCCTGTGTAAGATGTTTTTAATTTAGCAATCTGTTCCGGTGTGCCGCAGCCTAGCACATATCCGCCTCCTTTTCCACCTTCCGGCCCAAGATCGATTATATGGTCTGCGCATTTTAAAACTTCAAGATTATGCTCAATAACAATTACGGTGTGTCCGTTATTTATTAACCTCTGGAAACAGTCAAGCAGCTTTCTAATATCGTCAAAATGCAGGCCTGTTGTGGGTTCGTCAAATATGAAGAGTATTTCTTCGTGTTTCCCTCTTGCCATATAAGTTGCCAGTTTCAATCGCTGCGCCTCTCCTCCTGAGAGTGTTGTTGCCGGTTGTCCCAATCTCAGGTATCCTAAGCCTGTTTCTTCAAGATATTTCAGGCCTTTTTTAATGTGTGATGCAGCTTTAGATAAACCGCTGCGCATTTCTGATGTTGATGCATGTTTGCTTCGCATAGAAAAGAATTCCATCGCCTCACTAACGGTCATTTCTAAGACTTCATGAATGTTTTTGTCTTTGTAACAGACTTCCAGAACATCTTTCCTGAAACGCTTGCCATGGCATTGATCACAAGTTACGTATACATCAGCAAGGAACTGCATATCCACCTTTATATAACCGCAGCCTTCACAATAATCACACCTGCCGCCTTTGACATTAAAAGAAAAAGAGCTTTGAGTATAATTGTGTAATCTTGCCTCCCTGGTGGAAGCAAATATCTTCCTTATAAAATCGAATACCTTTACATAGGTAACCGGGTTTGACCTGGGCGTCCTGCCAATAGGTGATTGGTCTACCATGATTACGTCGTCTATGTGGCCGTTGACGTTCAGGTCATTGTGGTTTCCTACAAGGCCGTTATAGATTCCCATTCTTCTTTTAAGGGCGCCGTACAGAGTATCCTGGATAAGTGTGCTTTTGCCGGAACCTGAAACTCCGGTTACACAGGTAAATACTTTGAGGGGAAATTGCACGTTAATATTTTTCAGGTTGTTTTCTGATGCCCCGATGACTTCAATGTGGTTATGAGTTACTTTCCTTCTGGCCAAAGGCAGTTCTATCTGCTTTTTACCTTTCAAGTATTGTCCTGTTAATGAGCCATTTTTAGAGGGTATTTTATTAGCATTTCCGGCGTAAACAACATTACCACCGTTTTCACCGGCTGCCGGCCCAAGGTCTATAATATAATCAGCCGACTTAATCATATCTCTGTCATGTTCTACTACTATGACCGTATTTCCAATGTCTCTAAGCCTTGCCAGTATATCGATAAGACGTTTAGTATCTCTTGGGTGCAGCCCAATGCTTGGTTCATCCAGAATATATAATGTATTAACGAGCGAGGAGCCTAGTGAAGTGGTCAGATTTACTCTCTGCGCCTCTCCACCAGATAATGTTCTTGTCATTCTGTCCAGTGTCAAATATCCCAACCCAACCTTAACCATGTAACCAAGTCTTCTCCTTATCTCCAGTAGCAGTAGCCTGGCGACTTCCTCTTCATATTTTGAGAGCTTTATTTTCTCAAAGAAACCGTATGTATCGTCAATAGACATACTGCATACGTCTGATATATTGGATTGGTTTATTCTCACATTATGAGCGGATTGGTTCAGCCTGGTACCCTTACACTCAGAGCATACGGTATAGCATCGGTATTTGCTGAGTAATACCCTGACGTGCATCTTATATTTCTTTTCCTCCAGCCAGTCGAAGAATTTGTTAATACCCGTGAAGCCATCTGTTCCTTCTTCGATTAACCTTAACTGCTCCTTCGTTAATTTATGGAATGGTATGTCAAGAGGAATATTGTAATCTGGCGCTGCGGCCTGTAATTCTTCAAGCAGGCCGCAATAAGCTGGAGAATTCCAGGGAGCTATTGCACCCTCATTAATGGTTTTTGTTTTGTCAGGCACAACGAGGTTCATATCTATTTCGATGGTGTGGCCGAATCCCTGACATTTCTGACAGGCGCCCAGGGGATTATTAAAGGAAAACAGATGGTGAGTGGGTGTTTTGTATTCTATATTACAATTATTGCAACAGAAATGACTGCTGTACGATATTTCAGTCCATTCTGCATTATTTATTAAGACAGTCTTTGGCTTTTTTCCTGCAAGTCTCTTTGTAAAATGATTTGATCCAATGGTATGGTTTTCATTAATCTCACCCATCATGATAAGAATGCTTAAATATCCAAAACCCAGTCCATAAGCTGTCTCAAGACTATCTATAAGCCTGCTTTTAATCTTTTTCCCCACTACCAATCTGTCTACTATGCCTGCAACTGATTTATACTTGCGTATGTCAAATTCTTTCAGAGGAGATGAGATGTCTATTATATTATGGTCTGCAAGGATTCTGATTATGCCTCGTTCCTTTAAGGCTGAAACCTGCATGTCGCTGTCTATCTTTTTACTGATTCCAATTGGAAACGTAATAAGAAATTTGGTGTTTTCCGGAAGTGATAGTATGTAATCAGAGATCTGGAATATTGTATCGTTTTGGACGATTTCTCCGCATTTTGTGCAGTAAGTCTTGCCTATGCGCGCAAAGAGGAGCCGGAGATAATCATTAATTTCGGTTGCAGTTCCAACAGTGGAACGGCGGTTTTTTACAGGGTTCTTTTGCTCGATTGCAATTGCAGGCGGTATACCCTCTATATGGTCTACATCCGGCTTGTCCATCCTTTCCAGAAATTGACGGGCATAGGCAGAAAAGGATTGCACATATCTCCTTTGTCCTTCAGCATACAGGGTATCAAAGGCCAGGCTTGATTTACCTGAACCACTGACGCCCGTTATCACGATAAGCTTACGTAAGGGAATCTCGATATTAATATTTTTCAGATTATGTACCCTGATGCCACGGACAGTTATTGATTTCTTCATTATGTTTCAGACTGAAGGACTAACTCAAAATTTAAAGTAATCCACTTTGTCACTTTAGAGTTCTAACACTTTAGCAGAATTTGCCATTGTCTTACAATTAATATTATTGTATATTGTTGATATGGTACATAAAGATAATATAAAGCACGTTGCAAGAAACATGGCTATTTCTATTAATGCAGAGCGAGTAATTTTATTCGGCTCTTATGCACGTGGCGATGCCACAGAGCAAAGCGATGTAGACCTTATGATTATTGCAAAAAGCAACTTACCTCGGTTCAAAAGAAGTAGGGAATTGTATAAACTTTTAAGACCACACCCATTTGCTATGGATATTGTTGTTTATACACCTCATGAAGTCGAAAAAGGAAAAAAAACAAAAGTATCATTTGTGTCAACGGTTTTGAAAGAGGGCAAGACACTTTATGTCAGAAGAAATCGAAGTCAGCAAGCAATGGATAGCGAAAGCAAAAAATGATTTGCTTAATGCTGACAACAATCTAAGAGCGGAAGAAATTCCTTTTGATACAGTTTGCTTCCACTGTCAGCAGGCGGCGGAAAAGTTCCTTAAGGCATACTTGGTTGCAAATGGCAACTCATATCCTCTTTCACATGACCTTATCCTCATCCTTGAAAAGATTATACTTCTGAATGCCAGTGCAGAAGTACTGCGTGATGACCTTGCGCTTCTGATGCCGTATGCAGTTGAAATTCGATACCCGGACGATTGGTTCATGCCAACAGAAGAAGATGCAAAGGAAGCAAGAGAAGCCGTATCGCATGTTACGTCATGGCTTCAAAATGCTATACCGGAAGTTTTTACCGAATCATCCACATCACAAAATGATGGCGGAGAATAAAAGTGTACAGGGTATAGAAGGCCAGGCTTGATTTAATTTTTTTCATACGAAATCCTTATGATAAATATGTACATTTCCAGTATACATAGATAAGGAGGGTATACATTATGAAAGCTTCTGTAATAGACTTAAGATATAAGATGAAGGACGTTTTAAAGGCGCTGGATAGAAAGGAAGAAGTAACAATCCTTTATCATGGCAAGGTCACGGGCGTTATTGTTCCTGTTAATAATAAAAAATATAAGAAAGTTAAAGACCATCCTTTTTTTGGAATGTTAAAAGATAATAATATACATTATCCACCGGCTTAAGGGCGGGATACGCGGTAATCGCAGCAACAACAACCGAAAATAACATGGAGCTTGTTTCAAGTAATGCTAAACACTTTAAGCCGATAAAAGAATTAAAGCTTAGAAGTTTCAAACCTTAAAATTCTATTTATCCAGGTATGCACTTAATGCTTCTTGCCAGGGTCTCATTAGGATTCCAGTAGCTGTAGAAAACCTTTGACAGTTCAGAGTTGAATTAAGCGGAACTTTTGCAGGACGTTTATATTGAGATGATTTTATCGGGTGGATATTAATATTATAACCCCGTGTTTCAAAAATATTCTTTGCCCATTCATAGCGTGAACAGCTTCCTTCATTAGCGACATGGAAAATGCCTTCACATTCCTGCTTTATCAATGTCCACAGCGCCCCGGCAAGGTCTGCCGTGTATGTAGGAGAGCCTGTTTCATCAGTAACAATGGATAGTTCTTTGTTGTGCCCTGCTAATTCAAGCATCTTTTCCACGAAGTTGGTTCCATTGTGTCCGAATAACCATGAAGTTCTTACTATCAAGAACGCATTGCAGTGGTTCTGAATATTTCTTTCGCCTTCGAGTTTTGTCCTTCCATATTCTGACAATGGATTGGTTTGGTCTTCCTCAATGTATGGCCTGTCGCTGTTTCCATCAAAAACAAAATCAGTGCTGATATGAATAACCCTGGCGCCGCATTCTTTTGCAGCCGCAGCAATGTATTTTGGCCCTAAAGCATTAACCTTGAATGCAATTTCTCTTTCAGTTTCACATTTATCAACATTTGTAAAGGCTGCGCAATTAATAATAATATCCGGCTTATGTCTGGAGATAAAGTCTGATACTTCGTCTTCAAGTGTAATATCAAGTTTTTCGTGTGGGGCCTCTATAACTTCCAGGTCATCATTGTGGGTTGGTGAAGACATCTTTTCTCGAAGCAGGTTTACAATATCTGTCCCCAGCATACCGTGTGAACCGGTAATTAATATTTTCATTGTATCTAGTTGCTATGGCTGATATTTATGTATAGGAATTTCAAAGTTGCCTTATGTCATTCCCATGAAACCTGTCCTCGACCCCGATCGGGGAATGGTAACCTAATTGTCCTTGTAATGATAATTCTAGATTCCCGCTCAACAGATTGCCTGCCCGAATAGGTCCAGGCGGGGAATAGTTAAGTCGTTGGGTTTTTGTCTTTTAAAACCCAACTTAATTTAATGCATAGGAATTTCAAAGTTTGGTAGGAGCCAACTCCAGCCCGCCCGTACCGAACAGTACCTGCCCGAATAGGTACAGGCGGGCGTTCGGGCTGGTTGGCGATCGGATTCTCATCGTTGAGCGCTGACGATCGCCGTCAGGAGACGGCTCCTACCTATGCATTTAAAAAAGTCGCCGAAGGCCTAATTTATGTTTCAAACTGTATTCTATACAGTTTTTTATATTCACCTTCTTTTTCTATCAGTTCATCATGTGTGCCAATTTCAACAATACAACCATTCTTTAAGACTACGATCTTGTCAGCATGACGTATGGTTGATAAGCGATGTGCAATAACTAAGGTTGTCTTGCCTTTCATTAAATAATCCAATGCTTCCTGTACCAGTTTTTCAGATTCAGAATCTAAAGATGATGTAGCTTCATCTAAAATCAATATGGGCGCATTCTTAAGTATTGCCCTTGCTATGGTTACCCTCTGCCTTTGGCCGCCGGAGAGTTTTACGCCCTGCTCTCCTACTACGGTATCGTAACCATTCGGAAGAGTTGTGATGAAATCATGAATATTAGCTGCTTTTGCCGCATCTTCTATTTCCTCAGAACTTGCATCTCTCCGCCCACACAGGATGTTATCTTTAAAACTTCTATTAAATAGAAATGTCTGTTGGTTGACAATTGCAATTTGCTCAAGGAGTGAATCACGCTTTATTAAACGAACATCCGTGCCATCGATTTCGATAGTTCCATTAACAGGGTCGTAAAAACGCGGGACAAGGTCAAGTAGCGTAGATTTGCCTGCGCCGCTTTCTCCTACAACTGCAATTATCTGTCCTTTTTCAACCGTCAGGTTGATGTCCCTGAGAACCGGTATACTGTCGTATGTAAAGTTCACGTTTTTAAATGCGACATCTTTCTCTATTTTTCTCAATTCTACGGCATCAGGGTTGTCTGTGATTGATGGATGCTGGTCTAGCAACTCGAATACCCGGCTTGCACCAGCTAACGATTCCTGTAGTTGTCCATAGCTTTTAGCCAATTTTTTTATTGATGGAAGTATCAAAAATGCAGTTACGGTAACAAATCCTCCGAGTGAACCCGGAGTGATTTTATTGGTTGTAATAACATAACCGCCAACGATTATGATTGCGGCTAATCCTAATGAATAGATAAACTCAGTAGTACTTGTATTCAGGGCCTTTGCCTTAACCGTCTGCATCACTCTTTTGAAGAACCTTGAATTCAAATTTTTGAATTCTACGATTTCTTCGTTTTCCATCTGAAATGCCTTTACAATCCTTATTCCCGAAAACATTTCTCGCATTGCATCAGTCAGTTCTCCTAAATGCATTAAACTTCTACTTCCATATTTTTTTATTTTGCGTCCAAATACCAATACGGGTATAACGACAAGTGGAAATAGTACAAATGTAAACAGCGATAGCTTCCAGCTGAAATAAAAAGCCAGTCCTAATCCGCATAACAGGCGCATGGGTTGAAGAAGAATGTTGTCAAACAATATCGAAAGCCCGAATTGTGTTGCCGTAATATCATTAGTAAGTCTGGAAATCAGTTCTCCGCTCTTTCTATTTTCAAAATAACTCAGTGATTGTGGGAGTAAATGTTCACAAAGATGATTTCGCATATCCATGAGTACGCTCCACATGACATGGTTATTCAGGTATGTTTGTAGGTAATTAAAGACAAAAATAAATGGAGCCATAATCGCAACAAGGATACCTATGAAAATAAAAGAGCTTGTTAATTTCATCAACAAATTTTCAAATTTTGATATGAGAGTTGTTTCTTTTATTCTGGTGACAGTTTTCCGTCTTAAACTGCTTAATACATCCCCTGAATCTTCTTTATTTTGCAGGCTGTGTATCTCTGATGAGGAACTGATTGCTTCTCCACTCATTAAACGATCTATGACGGGTTTGATTAACGCTAATTGAGCGCCAATGAACAGTGTAAAGAGTCCCATACAGATTAGGGTTAACATAACCATCTTCCAATGTGGTTTTGCGTATGCTAACAATCTGGCACATTCACTTATCATGTTGTTATTTCTAAACATATGACTTTACAGTTTGGTTTGTTATGTATATAAAACTACTTATATGGTTCTCGAAATGATGTTATCACACAAAAGCCTTTTGTCAATAAAAAGATTGTACATCCTATGGTGGTTGTCCGATCAAATATTTATTATTGACCTATTCAAAGCAAGATAGATATAATCGTCCTTAAGATATTGAAATCTAGTATCTTACACAACATAAAACTATCCGGCAAAAATGATTAATGTACTACAAAAATATTTAGTAAAAGAGTTATTCAAGACGTTTATACCTTCACTGTTATGTTTTGAATTCTTGCTGGTACTTGGATTTTCAATGCAAATGCTGCATAAAGGACTTGATGTGCCAAGTCTTGTTTCCGTTATCCCTTACATGGCATTATACACTTTTCCGCATGCTTTACCTTCTTCATTACTTACAGCTACGGTTATGACTTATGGAAGGCTGAGTGCTGATAACGAAATTATGGCGATCAGAACAGCTGGAATACATCTTCACAACATAGTAACA
>CAKKPF010000229.1 GCA_919901575.1 Candidatus Brocadiaceae bacterium | reverse complement strand
ATGAAGCACGTCTGAGCTTTATGGGTTCTTTTCTTCCGGGCATGGATCCGTCTGTCTATGCTGTGGTGGATATAGGAGGCGGAAGTACCGAGTTTGTGACGGCAAAAGAGGTTCGAAGCGTGGATTTAGGATCTGTGCGTTTTACGGAAAGATATCTGAGTTCCGATCCCGTAACTGATGAAGAGTTTCGCCACTGTCTTGATAGAGTAGATAATAAGTTAGAAGAGCTTATAGACTGGCGTAGTATGATTCCGGCGGAAATGCAAATGCTTGCCGTAGCCGGTACAGCGACTACACTTGCTTCATGGTATCTGGGACAAGCGGAATTTAACGCTGATGAGGTGGAGGGAATTCAATTAACGAAAGACAATTTACATCGAATGGTTGAAGTCCTGAAATGTAAAACCATCGCAGAAAGACGCGATCAGATAGGTATCGAACCGGGACGCGCGGACGTCTTGCTGGCAGGGGCGATGATTATGTGGAGGGCTATGGAAAGATTGAATTTTCCAATCTGCAGTGTAAGCTCAAGGGGTTTGAGGTATGGGGTGTTGATGGATTCGTGATTTAAGGATTTAGGAATTCAGGAATCGTGTAATACCTTAATTTCTTCTAGCAGTATTTTCTCTCCATCTAAAACAAATCTGTCGTAAACAATATTTCAACCGCATTATTGGCTGAGCGTTTTTCATTTTCATTCAGAACAATAAGTTCTTCCCTGCAAAGTTTCATTTGATTACGGAGAAGGTGATTGCCAGGTCTATGGACGAGGCTTTTCTCAAGGTTATGTCAATGTTTTAAGAGACCTTGAAACCTGCCCGACTTCTTCGTTCAGGCGGGCGAATTCAGGATGACAATATAGTGTTTCTGCAACAGATACTAAGCAGTTTCATCATAGGTGCGTAATGCCACTCGGTTTGATTTCTCATAGCTAAATCTTTGATCATTGTATAATATTTGTTATAAATATCCTGATACTTTTCTTTGTAATCAGGATTGCAGAAGAACACCCGGCATCCAAGTGTTCTGTATTCTCTAATTGTGCATTTATTGTTTATGAGAAAGGGGCATGTTCCCTGGTCAGGATCAAAAGGCGGCACGTCTACGTTTTCCAGAATATAGTCTGTTTCAATGGTCGAAGCATACAATACGTGGTCAAATGTATCGAAATGACAGCATGTGCCGCAGGCATCACAGCCGGGATTGATACTTGCAAGCTCTGCTTCGAGTTCTTTGTAGATTTTAGTAATATCCGAGTTGTTTTCAGAACGACATTTCATTATGTATTATTCTAATATAAAATGTTTGTAAAATACAAATAGAAAAAGATTCTTCACCTAATCTGGTGTGACAGAGCTAAGCTCAGCTTTGCTAAAAAAGACTATGCCGTGTAAAGCGAAAAAACTTTTACTTGTGCGAATGACAGATTATGACTATTGGCCTTCTGGCTCGCCCGGATGAATCCCTGCCCGACTAATGGCAGGCGGGCGTTCGGACTGGCCTTTCGCCTCCTTTTGCCTTGTGGTAAACCTGAAATGTTGTGAACTTTCACTTCCATTCTCTCCCTAATATTTAGCTACGGCTTTTTACTTGTTTCATAATTATACACATTTGACTCAAATATAGAAATTGATGAATAAATCGGCACTGGTTAAAGTAAAGCATCGAAAGTGTTTTTTGGGGAATGTGTCAGCTAAAATGTAATAACTCAATAAGAAAACATTTGTAAGTCATGTTATTATGGCACTTTGCAGATTTAGTTTAAATGAGATAGCATTTCTAGAAAGACATTAAAAGCAATAAGTTTAGAAATGGTACGAAAGTTGCGAATTTCCTTATGGGAGTGTGATCAAGATTACTTTCTTTAAACTCATAGATTGCAAATTTTAGGTTAGGAGATGAGAGGGGCTACGCCAGTTTTACAGAACTAAACAGGGTAGTCAGCATGAAGAAACAGACTCTACCCTCGTCAAATTACATAGATAAAAGTTTTAAAAACATTAATCGGTTGTATATAGCTGTGGAAACTGGTCTCTTTACTTTAGTTCAAGGATAAACCAATGCCTGTCAAAAGCAGAAATTATTTAAGGAAATATAAAAAGGGATCTTTTAAAAGAAGGTTTTTGGCAGAACTAGGAATTAGTCGTTCAACAAAAGGCATGACCATAGCTTACGTATGTATCTTTCTTTTTCTAGTTGTTATTTATAAACTCATTATGAGTTTTTCTTCTTCATATTTGTTCTAGTCCCTGCGTATTCTGATATTTATATTATCTTTTCTGTTTTTAATTAATCATCAACGGTTATATCACCTTTATTAAACATCTTCAATCAATCAACTTACTTTTCCTCTGCCTGCAAATTAACTGCTTGATTTTAATAATTGATTTTATTACCTTTTGTTTAAATGTATAGCGTGAATCAATATCTGTAATATAAAAGATTCTAGTTAGACTTTCATGCCACCGGGTGGTATCACGAATTGTGAAAATTTAATTAATGGTATAAGCATCTTGCCGTACGGCGGTGAACAGATTCCAGTTTTGAAAATCCATTTTTGGGCAAAAGAATCGTGATTGAGAATAAGAGTTATGCTGATAATTTTTGTACACCGCATTATCGCGAGCTTGTCAGGCGTTATTGCGGCGTTAAAGAAGATGGAGTCCTTGAGTATGGTGCAGAAGGAAAGAAGATTAAGGAACAGTTAGTAAAGTGCATATGGTCTGAACAGCTTTTTAAAAAGGATAAACTGTATACTGAGGATGGATTGAGGATGGAAGTTATTTCGTCCGGCCTGTGGAATCTGGAAGAAGGTCCTGATTTTAAAGACGCTGAAATACTTTTAGAAGGAAAGGGTGTAGTAAAGGGAGATGTTGAGATACACGTGTGTTCGGGTGATTGGGTGCGTCATGGGCACAGTAAGCAAAAGGAGTATGAAGGTGTGTGCCTGCATGTTTTTATGTGGAATGATGGAAAGAATAAATATATTAAATTAAAGAACCGGCTGATTCCACAGTTAGAGCTTTATAATTACCTGGAATACAAATTGGATAAACTTGCCGATATGATCGATATCGAAAACTATCCACACACCGGCAGCGCTAACGCCGGACCATGCCAGAAAAGATTGAGCACAATTTCACTTGATGATAAATGGATTGGATATTTTCTTGATTATGCAGGTGATGAAAGGATATTGGTTAAGGCAGGCAGATTAGGACGGCGTCTGAGTACTCAAACGTTTGAACAGGTCTTGTATGAAGCAATTATGGAATCACTTGGTTATAAGAATAATAAAGAGCAGTTCAAACATTTGGGGACTATTGTCTCAGTAAATGACATAAAAAGTTTAATACCATCTGATGTGTCCATAAAGGAAAGAAGCAGGAAGATACAAGCGCTATTATTTGGTATGTCAGGTCTTTTGCCGAGTCAGATATCCAGATACACAAGCGCTAAGGATAAGTATTCTTTTGAATATATCAATGACGTCGAACAGATATGGTCGGTAATCAAAAACGATATTGAAAACAAACCGATGGACGGAGAGTTATGGAGTTTTAAGTATTCCCGGCCGGGTAATTATCCAACAAGGAGGATTGCTGCGATCAGCCGTCTCCTGGCAGAAAATTTTGAAACCGGGATATTTAGAATAATATTAAAGTCATTTGAGAAGATAGAAGGCAATAAGAGTGGCGCAGATCAAATAAAAACCATAATCAGAAATACAGAGTCTATCTTTTTAGAGCTTTATGATGAATACTGGTCCCATTACTATACATTTGGGGGGAAAAGGTTGAAAAATAAGGGACGGTTGATTGGAAAAGAACGATCTTCCGTCATTTTCATAAATATAGTTATTCCGGTTTTATTGGCATATGCGAGAAAAATGAATGATATGGTATTAGAGGAAAGGTTGTTTAAGGCTTACAAGCTGCATTCAAAATTATCACCTAATAATGTCACGAGGTTTATGAACTATAGAATTCTGGGCAAAGATACACAGAAAAGAAACGTGGTGAATACGGCAAGACGCCAACAGGGGCTTTTACAAATATTTAAGGATTTTTGCGAGAGTGACGACATTGCATGCAAAAGGTGCGTACTCCTTTTGTCAATTAATTCAATTTTGAATGGATAATGTTATAAACTTTTCACAGTCTTTTGTATAAATTATGAATAGATTCTCATTTACACGGGAATGACAAGAGGAGTGTGGAAATGACGGTGAGTGAGATAAAGTTGAAGTTGGAAAAAATCAAATATTTCTTCGCAGGTATTGTTGGATCTATTTTTGTCCGGCTTTTGTTTAGCACAATTAGTGCTAAGGAAATTCCAGAA
>CAKKPF010000228.1 GCA_919901575.1 Candidatus Brocadiaceae bacterium | reverse complement strand
CCCACCACGCTGGCAAGCGCTCCTTCCATGCCTGCAATAACTATAATTACTTTAGCAGCAGTAATATCTTTTTTATTTCTTAACAGGCGATGTATTCCGGCAACTCCAACATCATAAAGAACCTTTACGTTGTTTCCCATTATTTCAGCAGTCTCTCTTGCTTCTTCAGCAACAGGGATGTCTGAGGTACCGGCGGTTACAATCAATATTAGACCCTTCTTCTTTTTTGAGCGGGATTTCTTAATAACTATTGTTCGAGCCACATCATTATATCTGGCATTCTTAAATTTTTGAGAAACACATTTATATATCTCCTCATTAGCGCGGGTTGCCAGTAAATCTGTACCATTTTTGATGATCTGGCTGGCGATCTTAAGAACCTGCTCCGGTGTCTTCCCCACACAAAATATCACCTCAGGAAACCCGCAGCGTATAGTTCTGTGGGTATCAACCTTGGCAAATTCCAGGTCTTTGTACGGCATGTCCTTAAAACTATGCAAGGCTTCTTCTATTGTAAGTTCGCCTTTTCTTACTCTTTTTAAAAGTTTCTTGATAGAGTTATCATCCATAGTTCGTACCTTTATTCATAATTACTCACAAGTAACATGCCTGTGGCGGAGGCTTGGAAGGCTGAAGCCGTTCCGCTACAGTTAGCAATCGTAACCTGCTTTTCTACTCGTTCCCAAGCTGGAGCTTGGGAACGAGTAGAGAAGCAGGAACGAAAAGGGAAAGCCTTGCTTTCGCAAGGAGTCCAATACTGGATTCCTCTCGAAAGAGAGGAAACATTTTTCAGCTAAGGTATTGCCTCAACTTCAAGCCCTGCAACCTCTTTTTCGCCATACTTATGATATGCCAGTCCTGCCACCATAGCCGCATTGTCCATACACAATTTCTTTGAAGGATAATAGAGTGGTATATCCCGTTGCTTTGCCGCATCGGTAAGTTTTTGCCTTAATCTTGAGTTGCAGGCAACTCCGCCGCCAAGGATTATACTTTTAACAGAAAACCTGGTTGCCGCAAAAATAGTTTTGTTTACCAGGACATCTACAACTGCCTCCTGAAAACTTGCCGCAAGGTCTGCAAGTTCCCTGTCTTTTAATCCGGGGTTTTCCCCGGAATCCCTTGAGTCCTGGCCCAGGCAATGATACAAGACCGCAGTTTTAACACCGCTAAAACTAAAATCAAGAGAATCCTTTTTCAGATAAGAACGGGGAAACAGAATTGCTTTCTCGTTTCCTTTTTGTGAAATAGTATCGATCTCCGGCCCGGCAGGATAGCCTAAACCTAAAATCTTACCAACTTTATCAAACGCTTCACCTGCCGCATCGTCTATAGTCCCTCCCACAGGTGTATGCCTTGTTTCACTTTGTGTCAGAAATAAAGAGGTATGTCCGCCCGATACTACCAGACTGATGGCGGGATAATCAATATCGTCGTACTCAATTTTACTTGCATAAATATGTGCATGTAAATGATTGATCGTTATAAGCGGAACCTTTAATATCCAGCTCAATGTCTTGGCTGCCGTAAGCCCGATTAGCAATGCGCCTATAAGGCCGGGTGTGTTCGCTACCGATATTGCATCTATATCTTTAATCTTAATATTAGCTTCTGTAACAGCTTTGTCAATCACTGTTATAATCGTATCTGTGTGCGCGCGACAAGCTATTTCGGGAACCACGCCGCCAAATCTTGTGTGAAGGGCTTGTTGGGATGCTACTATGTTTGAATGGACTTTTATACCGTCTTCCACTACAGAAGCGGACGTTTCGTCACAAGACGTTTCGATACCCAGGATTATCATATCATTAGAAAAATAAATCCCCCTCAGTCCCCCTTTACAAAAGGGGGATTTTGGGGGATTCTAATTAAATTCAAAAGATTTCCTTTTTTGGGAATGGATAAAAATTCCAGCGTCGTATGTATACTCAACAGGGCTATAAACTGTGATTTTTCGATTTCTTTAACATGTAAGGAAATAAAAGGCTAAAGCCTTAACTCCTGGTATGTTAGCTAATTGGAGTTAATCCTTCCCGCCTGAACGAGTCATTCGGGCAGGTAGGATTTATAAAATGCGTTTTTTCTGCCCCACTTAAGTATATGTTTATTACAGACCTAATCAGTTCCTGTTGTTTTGGCATAAACCCTTATACCTTTCAATACGTCAACCGCCCTGGAAAGTTGTACATCAACAAATTCTCCTTCATCCTTACTGTCTTCGATACCTTTAAGAAATCCATTTTTGTCTTTCATGCGTATGTCTGTAGCGTTAATCCTGATCAGGTACTTATGCAGTTCTCTAACTTCTTTTTTTGTAAGGTTCACCTTTATATCCGGTTCAATGCCTAATTCATCAATTAAAGTTCCGGATGGTGTGTAATATTTTGCTGTTGTCAGCTTTAAGGCAGAATTTTTATTTTCTATTGGTATCAAGCTCTGGACGGAACCTTTGCCAAATGTTTTAGTTCCCAGCAAGAGTCCGCGTTTGTGATCTTTGACAGCTCCGGCAACAATTTCCGAGGCGCTGGCGCTGCCGTCATTGATTAATATTATCAGTGGGAAATTGTGATACGTTCCTGAACTATGCGCGTTGTATATGTGTTGCTGTGACTTGTGCCTGCCCTTTGTAGAAACTATTATCCCTTTTTTTATAAACTTATCCGCCATGTCCACTGCAATATTCAAGAGACCGCCCGGATTAAATCGCAGGTCCAGGATTAGGGATTCCATTCCCTGTTTTTCTAATTCTTCAACTGCAGAGTCCAGGTCGGATATCGTATTGTCCTGGAAACCGGTAACTGCTATGTAGCCAATTTTACCTTCTGCATCAACAATCCTTGTGCCACGCGTACTTTTGACATGAATTTTTGCCCGTTCAACAGTTATGTCAACCGGCTCATTTTCTCCCTCATGCACAACGGTTATCGTAACTTTCGTATGCGTTTCACCGCGGAGCATATCAATAGCCTCGCGAATTGAAACATCTTTTGTTGATTTTCCCTCGATTTTGATTATTTTATCTCCAATAAGCACTCCCGCCCGAAAGGCCGGTGAATCAACAATAGGTGTCAGGACAGTTAAAAACCCGTCCTTTATAACGACTTCAATACCCAGTCCATCGAATACGCCTCCTGTTTCGATCTTCAGCTCCTCAAGATGTTCTGAGTCAATAAATTGGCTATAAGGGTCTAAGCCGGCAAGCATTCCCCTATAGGCGTTTTTGAGCAATGCTCTCAATTCAATTTCGTCAACGTATTTATTCTGTATTTCCTTTATTACGTTTATGAACTCTTCAAAATCCTGATAATATACATCCGGATCAGGTTTTTTCTCTGCCTGTGCGTGCAGATAGCATGGATTTAGAGAAAAAACAATAATTACAATCCAGATAAAACTAAAACAACTTCTTATTCTTAACACCAGAACCACTCCTTATTTTAAGCACTTCAAATTTGATTGCCTGCCCGACCCGTCCCCGCCAGAAAGTACGTCGGGCTGGGGCGGGTATACCTCTACACACAACCACGTTTCCTAGATTTGGTGGGCAGAGCCGGGATCGAACCGGCGACACCGGGATTTTCAATCCCGTGCTCTACCGACTGAGCTATCTGCCCTGGAATATCTTATATCATAATTTCAAATATTAACAAGAAAAACAAAAATATGCAGAGGGTTATTCATGAATTGCCCCTACTCTGTTAAGACCTTTTTAACGTGACTGTTTACAAATCTCATTTTATCCCGTTCCAGTTGCCGTTTCAATTCATCAGCATTTTTAAATTTAGTTTCTTCTCTCAATTTATAAAGAAATTGAACTTCCAGATCTTTTCCGTAAATAGATTCATTAAAATCAATTATGTGAACCTCAACTGCAGGTTCATCATTTTGTGTATTTTTTTCAAATGTAGGACAATTTCCTATATTAGTTATGGCGTTGTATTCCCTGCCGTCCAGGTATGCCTTTGTCGCATAGACTCCGGAAGGAGGCTTTATCTCATGGTGTAGATTTAAGTTGGCAGTAGGAAACCCTAAGCCTTTGCCGCGGCCAGAACCTTTTATAACCATGCCAAATACTGAAACACGCCTGCCCAGCATTCCTTTTGCCTTCTGCAAGTTGCCTTGTATAATTTCTTTGCGTATTGTAGTACTGCTTGTTATTTCGCCTTCGAATTCTACAGGATCACATGTAATTACTTCGAACCCATATTTTCTCGCAAAATCACAAACCATTGATGCGTTACCCCTTCTATTCTTGCCAAATGAACAGTTAAATCCGAGAACGACTACCCTGGCACCGAGCCATTCATGAATTATCTTAGTGATAAAATCTTCGGCGCTAATTTCCGCAATTTTTCTACTAAATTCCAACACAACTGATATATCAACGCCCAGTTGCTCAAACAATACCAATCTATGTTCAAGTGAAGTAATGCAAGACTGTTGTTTCTGTGAAAGAAAGCTTTTTGGATGTCGGTCAAAGGTTAAAATTACTGATTCGCCGTTTCTTTTGTTAGCCAGATTTATAGTTTTTTGAATAACCCTTTGATGGCCTAAATGTACGCCGTCAAATACTCCCAATGTAACAACCGGCCAGTTAAGTCTTTTTTGTATCTTTTTAATACCAAAAATTGTATCCAAATTTATCCTCTCAGCCTTTGCTTTTTCCTAATTGAGCTTTTTTACTTATCCAGGATTCCCATTCAGTTATAAATGCCAATTGTTTTTCCATGAGATATTGTGTCATTATTGAATCCTTATCTTCCTCAAATTTCTTCGGATCAACTTTCTTTCTGTCTACCAGCGTTACTACGTAACATATTTTTTCGCCTTTGTCTTCAACTGCAATGGCTGACCCACCAACTTTCAAACCGAAAACCATCTCAGCAATTTTAGCTCTTTTCTGCTCCAATATCTCTGTATCGTCATCTTCGCTGATAATTCCGGGCCTGCTAATATAACCTGTTTCTATTATTTCTATTTTACCCGTCGCTTCTTCAATAAATTTTATGCCTTCCTCAAAGGATGTTTGATTAATTATCTCAAGGCATTTTTCTGCAAGCTTTTCCGCCTCTGCAAAAGCCTTTTCATAGCGTAGGTCCCCGGCAGCCTTATCACGGACTTCTTCATAGGGTGGTATGCGCGGATCAACTTTTTCGATCACTCGAAATATAAGTTTACCCTCCAAAGAACTAAGCGGAGGAGAAGGATCATTTATCTCCCTGGCAAATACCTGTTGGGGGAATTGCGGCAGGTCTAAAATCATTTCTTTCAATTCGTCTTTTGTGAAATAGTTCGTTCCGTTATTCTGGTTTGTTGGAATGACGTATGAAAGGCCATGTTTCTGCGCAAGTTTAGAAAAACTAATAAACTCTTCTTTGTCAATATCTTCATATATTTCATTATCGGCATCAGCAATCAGTTTGTTAACCATGGCATCGCGCTCTTTGAGTAATAAATTATTTTTTATTTGTCCCTTCACTTCATCAAAAGGTTTAAATTCTGATACAGAAGTTTCACCTGAATCCTTACCTTCAGGCTTTTCCTCACTTTCTGACGTATCTTCGGCTTCTTTTCTAAACATAAGATACTTTTTGTTTTCATAATATTTATGCATTTCTTCGTCAGTAATATTAATCTGTTGCTCTACTGCGTCATTCCTCGCCATTATATATTCTATCTTAACCTTTTCAGGTT
>CAKKPF010000227.1 GCA_919901575.1 Candidatus Brocadiaceae bacterium | reverse complement strand
AATAACAAGAAACGATAGTATTATAAAAAATAGCGTAACAATCAAACTTGCATGTCTTAACCATCCCGGAGGATGTATAGGGTATAGAATTGAATATGGCGGCAAGTCTTTTGTCTATGCTACAGATACAGAACATTACAGTTGTATAGATAAATCATTGCTTGAATTATCTTTAAATGCAGACGTTCTGGTCTATGATTGCAACTATACCGAAGATGAATATTCCGGCAAGATTAGCTCTCCTAAATCAGGTTGGGGACATTCTACATGGAATCAAGGGGTAAAGATTGCAAAAGCAGCTAAAGTAAAGAAATTTATTTTATTCCACCATGATCCATCACATGACGATGACTTTATAGACAAGTTGGAGAAACAGGCACAAAAGGAATTTAAGGAATCATACGCCGCTTATGAAGGTATGGAAATTAATCTTTAAATAAGAGATCAACATGTCAGAAAATTTAATTATATATCACGCTCCGGATATGGAACTAAACTCCTTTGAATCATTATTAAAGGAAGAAGGCATATCTTTAAGGGAAATTACCAATTCTAATATGGAAGATCTTAAGTCCTGTGAAAACCTGAAGATTCTTCTTATAAATAATGAATTTGCTGATTATATGAATAAAGAGATGTCTGAATTAATTTTTTGTCCAAACTACTCCAATGCAGTTGTTTTTATTAACGGAGATGGAGGACAAAATGTTAATAAATTTAGTGATAAAGAAAAAGTATTTCTTTATCTAAATGGGCCAATTGAAGAAGATGAATTATTGAAAGCAATAAAGGGTGGGTTTAGTTATCTACACTCAAAGCTGGAATGTGAAAGATTGCATTCTGAGCTGGATATCCGAACCAGGGAATTAAGCAGTTTAAATGAAATCGGCATGGCCCTTTCATCGGAACAAGACTACGACAAACTATTAGACTTAATCCTTACAAAGAGCAGAGAAGTGACAAATTGTGATGCCGGAAGTTTATACCTGTGCGATGAGGCTAAAGATGCAGGAAATAGATTAATGTTTAAGTTAGTACAAAATGATACATTAACCGATTTAAAATTTAAGGAGTATGCTTTACCTCTTACAAGGACAAGTTTGGCAGGATACGTAGCGCTTACCGGGAAATTTGTTAACCTGGAGGATGCCTACAATGTGCCCAGAGATGTAGATTATACTTTTAATAAGGCTTTTGATAAGAAATTTAACTATCGTACTAAATCCATACTGGTGATACCAATGAAGGATCACAAGAATAAGACTATTGGCGTGCTGCAGTTAATAAACAGGAAGAAATCAAAAGATGTAAGGTTGACATCCGAAGCAATTGTTGAGAATGAGGTAATACCCTTTGATGAAAAGACCTTCGGACTGGTAATTTCACTTGCAAGCCAGGCTGCCGTGTCCATCGAAAACAAAAAATTATATCAAAATATCCAGAATCTATTTGAGGGATTCGTAAAGGCATCAGTACTTGCTATTGAGCAGCGAGATCCCACAACTTGCGGTCATTCTGAAAGGGTTTCTTCTTTGACGGTAGGTTTGGCGGAATTGGTTGATAGGACTTCGTCTGGGATTTACAGGGATATACATTTTACCAGGGACCAGCTAAAGGAAATAAGATATGCAGGGCTTCTTCATGATTTTGGTAAGGTAGGCGTACGTGAGAATGTCTTGATTAAAGCAAAGAAATTGTATCCACATGATATACAATATATAAGGAGCCGATTCGATTTTATTAAGAAATCCATAGAATGCAAATATCTTGAGAAGAAATTAAGTATGGTTTACGATAAAAATATTAATAATTACCAAAAGTATTTTGACGAAATTGATAAAGAACTAAATGAAGAATTAGCAAAAGTGGACGCTTATTTAAAAGAAATCGAAGAGGCCAATATACCTACTGTCCTGGAAGATGAATTGTTTGATGAAATTGCAAGTATAGCCGGCAAGGTGTATCAGAATTATGATGGAGAAGAACGTCATTATCTCACCCCGAACGAACTAAATCTTTTAAGTATAAAAAAAGGCACTTTGGATGAAATTGAAAGGATCGAAATTGAATCTCATGTAGTACATTCATACGAATTTTTAAAAAAGATTCCATGGACAAAAGAACTGGAGAATGTTCCGAATATTGCATATACACATCATGAGAAAATAAATGGGAGCGGTTATCCTTTAGGAATAAGGGGAGAAAAGATCCCTTTACAGGCGAAAATGATGGCTGTTGCAGATATATATGATGCATTAACTGCACGAGACAGGCCTTATAAAAAAGCAGTCCGTCATGAAAGGGCATTGGACATAATTAGCTCTGAGGTTAAAGGCAGTCTTTTAGACACTGATTTGTTTGATATATTTGTCAAGGGTAAGGTGTACGAATTAGTGCATGGAAAATGATATTTTATTTAGTTTCCTTATTGAGCCAGGACAGATATTTACTGGAACCTTCTATTATGGGCATGGCAATAATTTCCGGAACATCGTAGCTATGCAGTTTTTCAACTCTTGCTACAATTTGCTTAAAAAGTTTTTTCTTTGTTTTCAGTATCATCAATGCTTCATTGTCATCACATATCTTCCCCTGCCAACTGTAGATTGAACGAATAGGAGAGATTATATTAGAACATGCCGCTAATTTCTCTTCAACCAATGCACGTCCTATCTTTTTTGCTTCATTTACAGAACGTGTGGTAATATAAATTACTATATAGTTTGACATTTCTGACTAATATAAATTGGATTCCAGATTTTAGCCTTTTATATATGGCCTATGTGAAATATACTTCATATCGAAAGTATAACAAATGAATTAAGATAGGCAATATGATTTTAGTGTTAATTATTTAATTAAATAGATATGAAATATATATCAGACGAACTCAAAAATATTAAGGAAGCCGGCCTTTACAGAAAGCTTAATGTTGTAGGAAGCGCCCAAGGTGCTTATTTGGAGATAAATGGCAAAAAATATTTATCTTTCTGCTCTAACAACTACCTTGGCCTCGCAAACAATCCATTAGTTATAAAAGCCGTTAAGGATGCAGTGGAAAAGTATGGATGGGGGGCGGGGGCGTCCCGATTAGTTTCCGGGAACATGAAATTGCATGAGGCACTCGAGGACGAAATATCAAGATTCAAAGGCAAGGAAGCTTCCATAGTCTTTCCAACCGGATACATGGCTAATATAGGTACTATCTCCTCATTGGTATCTAAAGGGGATTTAGTCATTTGTGATAAGTTGAACCATGCAAGTATTATAGACGGCTGTAGGCTATCAGGGGCTGATTTCAGGGTTTACCCGCATTGTGACATGGAAAAACTCGAAAACGTACTCAGGAAATCCGCAAAATATTCTCGTAAATTGATTGTTACGGATACAGTATTCAGTATGGACGGAGATCTGGCGCCTCTACCGGATATTGTCGGAATTGCCCTTAAATATAAAGCGATGGTTATGGTTGATGAGGCTCATGGCACCGGAGTTTTCGGGAAAATGGGCAGGGGGGTTGTTGAACATTTCAATTTGAGTGAAAAGGTAAACATTATTATGGGGACTTTAAGTAAGGCGGTTGGAAGTCTGGGTGGTTATGTTTCCAGTGATGCAGATTTAATTAATTACCTTAGAAATAAAGCAAGGTCTTTCATGTACACTACGGCACTCCCGCCTGCCGTATGTGATGCATCTATTGCCGGGATCAAATTAATTCAAAATGATCCTTCTCTCAGGGCATCACTCTGGAACAATGTACGTTATTTAAAGGAAAAGCTGGAATTGCTGAACTTTAACGTAATCTCATCAGAAAGCCCGATTATTCCAATCCTGATAGGAGATGCAAAAAAAGCGGTTGAAGTGTCAAAGTTTCTTTATAAAAATAGCATACTAATTCCTGCCATTCGTCCACCAACTGTTCCAGCAAAATCCAGCCGTCTCAGGCTTACGGTCATGTCAACACATACCAGGGAAGATATGGAAAGACTACTTGATGCTTTGAGAGAAGTTAAATTATTACTTTAACCTGAATATCTCATGCATTATCTTGTCTAATTGTTCAAATTGGTTTAATATCTTCAATTAATCGAGATAACGCTACGGCTCGTACTTTTTTGTCGAGTGGAAACGTGTTTTCTCCGGCATGGATAATGTCCAGATGACAAAGCTTAAGGTCTGATAACGCACTACGGATTGATCGTGTGATTCGGGGTGTGCTGGTGCGTTTGATTTCGAATCCAAACATCTTGTTGCCTTTGATAACGAGAAGGTCTAGTTCGGCTCCACCATATGTTGCCCAGAAAAAACATTGATCTGAAGTTGCACCCAGTTGACGTATAACTTGTTCAAGAACGAATCCTTCCCACGATGCTCCTAATTTTGGATGTCTTTCCACTTCTGAGGCAGTTATTAATCCAAGAAGTGTATGTAGTAATCCACTGTCTGTAATGTATATTTTTGGAGCCTTAACCTGGCGTTTCGATATGTTTTCGTACCACGGAGCCAATTGTCGAACAACCAGAGCAGATGAAAGCAGATCAAGGTAGTTTCTGACTGTTGTGTCGGCTACACCGAAAGAACGTCCAAATTCCGAGGCGTTCCATATCTGTCCATGATAGTGGGCAAGCATAGTCCAAAAGCGTCGCATGGTTACAGAGCGAATGGTTATGCCGAATTGAGGCAGATCACGTTCCAGAAAGGTACGTATAAATCCGCGTCTCCACTCGTTACTGTCGATATGTGATCGGGAAAGATATGAACGTGGAAACCCTCCTCTTAGCCACAGCCGTATAGAATTTTCTATGCCAATTTCTTCAAGTGAGAACCCTTTCAGTTCGTGATAGATAATTCGGCCTGCCAGGCTTTCAGATCCCTGACGAAGAAGATCCGGTGATGCGCTTCCGAGAACCAGGAAGCGTGTTTGTACATTAGGCCGGTCAACCAGCACGCGAAGTATCGGGAAGAGATTCGGAAGCCGTTGCACCTCATCAATAACGACAAGTCCTTTCAGTCCTTTGATGGCAAGCATTGGGTCGCCAAGTCGTGCCATATCTTCAGGATTTTCGAGGTCAAAATACGAAGATGGGCCGCGTCTCTTTTCGACAATCAAACGCGCCAGGGTTGTCTTTCCTACCTGACGGGCACCGATAATGCCGACGACCGGATGGAGCTTAAGCAATCTTTGAAGTGCCAGGAAATCTCTCTTTCGTTCTATCATAAGAGGTAAATATACCTTGAATATTCTGTCAGGTCAACAGAATATTCAAGGTATAAATATTAGACTTCACAAAGTAAGCAAGGCCGTTGAAGTGTCAAAGTATTTGTACAAAAATGGCATACTAATCCCTGCCATTCGTCCACCAACTGTCCCTGCCAGATCCAGCCGTCTCAGTCTTGCAAAGCTGAGATTAGCTCTGTGACCTGAACCGACAAAAATATTCCCTCCCTTTCGGGAGGTCGTGCCTAAGGCAGATTCGCCAGGGCGAACGTCCACGTCCACCCTGGCTGGATTCCTCCCGAAAGGGAGGTTTAGTCATATGCCTGTCTGCGTGCGACGCACAGGCAGGCATGAATGTTTGGTTTCACTAATTATTGAACAATTACGTTAATTTCATAATAATAACATGCATAATAAAGCATTTATATGTTCGCTTTACAACATTCTCTTATACTTTTTTTCATCGTGAATTGGTGTATTCGGCGCTGAAAAACATCATTTTTAAATCCCTTGAATATTAAGCATGAACTGATATAATTGCAAAAAATATAACCCCTTTGACCTTTTAATCTTATGAAATATTGCATTTATGGACAAAAGTAACGAAAATTTTGTAAAAGCCCCTCTGGGCATGAAAGACATCTTCCCTGACGAAAGGTTGTTATGGATAGAGATGGAAAATGCGGCCAGGGAAGAGTTTGAATTAGCCGGATATCACGAGATAAGGACTCCCGTTTTCGAAGATACACGTCTCTTTGTAAGGAGCATCGGTGAAACTACCGACATAGTAGAAAAAGAAATGTATACGTTTGGAGATACACCAGGGTCAACCATAACACTACGTCCTGAGAATACAGCGCCCGTAATGAGGGCGTATCTTGAATACGAACTATACAAGACAAAGAAGTTTCAGAAATTTTATTACATTGGGCCGATGTTCAGAAAGGAACGCCCTCAGGCGGGAAGATTAAGACAGTTCCATCAAATGGGTATAGAAGCGATAGGGTCTTATGACCCATTACTTGATGTTGAAACAGTAAAGGTTGCCACGAGGGTGTACGACCGGCTTGGGTTGGACGGATACGTGGTTAAGGTAAATACTATCGGATGTGAAAAATGCAGGCCGGGATACAGGGCAATACTGAAAGAGGAACTATTGCAGTATAAAGACGAATTATGTGAACTCTGTAAGGCAAGGATTGATAGAAATGTCTTCAGGGTCCTTGACTGTAAGCAGGAAAAGTGTAAAGAAATACGCCGGAATGTGTCAAACACGGAAGACCATACGTGTAATGACTGTCGGGAACATTTTAAGACCGTTAAAGGCGCATTCGAAGATATTAATCTTGAATATACAATAGACCCTCATCTTGTCAGGGGTTTGGACTATTATACAAAGACGGTTTATGAAATAACACATACGGCAATGGGCGCCAGGGATACGATCTGCGCGGGCGGACGCTATGATAACCTGATATCCGACATTGGCGGGCCACCAACCGGTGCAGTCGGATTTGCTGCCGGTATGGAGGCATCAATGATTGCTATTGTTAACACAAGAAAAAAAGAACCTAAGTCAAAACCCGTTACATCATCATTGGCGCCGGACGTATACATAGTATCAATAAGTGCTGAGACCAGAAACCGATGCTTCAAACTGCTTAATGAACTGAGACTATGCGGTATATCGGTTGACATGGATTACGAAAGCAGAACCCCAAAGGCGCAGATGAAGATAGCTAACAAAATTAATTCGAGGTTTACTATCATTATGGGGCCGGACGAAATTGAAAAAGGTGTGATTAAATTGAAGAACATGCAGACTGGAGATGAAACCTTTTCGGAAGATACTGATAAGATTATACAGATAGTGAAAGGAAATAAATAAATGTCTGATTTACAAAGAACACATACATGCGGACAACTTCGCAAAGCGGATGCTGGAAACGAGGCCACACTCTGCGGATGGGTAGATACCAGAAGAGACCATGGCGGTGTTATATTCATTGATTTGAGAGATAGATACGGCAAGACGCAAGTTGTTTTTAACCCGGAGCACAATGCAGAGGCGCACAAAAAGGCATCCGTTCTAAGGTCAGAATACGTTATTGCTGTCAGGGGCAAGGTATTGGAAAGACCTGACGATATGATTAATCCAAAATTAGAGACGGGTGAGATTGAAGTAGTGACTGACAAACTTGAAATATTAAATACAAGTGAGACGCCGCCATTTGAGATTACGTCAGATGCCGATGTTTCAACCGAATTAAGGCTCAAGTATAGATACCTGGACCTCAGACGTCCGGTTATGCAAAAGTACTTAACCTCCAGACACAAGGTATGCCAGGTTGCAAGACAGTACTTTGACCGTAACAACTTTATTGAGGTTGAAACGCCGTTCCTGACTAAGAGTACACCTGAAGGCGCCAGGGACTATCTTGTTCCCAGCAGGATAAACAGGGGGCAATTCTATGCACTGCCGCAATCTCCGCAGCTATTTAAACAGATATTGATGGTTTCAGGCCTGGACAGATATTTTCAGATAGTAAAATGCTTCAGGGACGAAGACCTTCGCGCTCAGCGCCAACCTGAATTTACACAGATCGATCTGGAGATGTCATTCGTCAGGGAAGATGACGTTATAAATATCATAGAAGGATTGATGGTAGAGGTGTTTAAAACCGTACTTGGCAAAGAAATTACTGCTCCTTTCCCACGTCTTTCATACCATGATGCCATGAAGCTATACGGGTGCGATGCTCCTGATTTGAGGTTTGCAATGACAATAAAGGAGATAACCGACATCGCAAAGAGATCTGACTTCAAGGTGTTTAAAAGCGTAGTCGAATCAGGCGGCCAGGTAAGAGGCATTAATGCTACGGGCTGTGCAAAACTTTCGAGAAAAGAGATAGACGAACTTACAACCTTCGTCAATCAATTCGGAGCTAAGGGTCTGGCGTGGTTTAAGGTTGACGAAAACGGACTCACTTCCCAGATTGCGAAGTTCTTTACTGCTGAGCTTCAATCGGAAATAATAGAACGTTTCAGCGCCAAACCCGGCGATCTGCTCCTGTTTGTGGCTGACAAGGAAAGTGTAGTCTCACAGGCGCTTTCACAACTGCGGCTCAGCATTGCCAAAACCAACGGACTTATTAATAAAGAAGAATTTAATTTGTCCTGGGTTGTTGATTTTCCGTTATTTGAATATAACGAGGACATGGACAGATACGATTCACTTCATCATCCTTTTACATCACCGCATCCGGACGATCTGGGATTTCTTGAAGAACGTCCGCTCGATGTCAGGGCAAGGGCTTACGACATAGTGCTGAATGGGATTGAATTGGGCGGCGGCAGCATAAGAATACACCGGCAGGATGTGCAAAAAAAGATATTCAACCTGCTCAAGATTGATGAGGCTACGGCACAGGACAGATTTGGATTCCTGCTCGAAGCGCTCAAATACGGAGCGCCTCCGCATGGGGGCATAGCTCTGGGACTTGACCGAATGGTAGCGATTATTTTGGGGCTTGATGATATAAGAGAAGTCATTGCATTCCCGAAGACTCAGAAGGCGACGTGCCTTATGGTTGACGCTCCTTCAAAGGTGGATGACAAACAGCTCAAAGATCTTGGCCTGTCACTTCAAAAGCCGGACTAGACCTTAAAAGAATTAGCCACAGATTTACACAGATAATCACAGATAAAAGAAGATTTAACTTATGTCACATGTGATTTATTTTTTTTTGTCATTCCTGCGAAGGCGGGAATCTAAATTTATTTCTCTGCGCACTGCGGTGAATATCAGTGTCTACATCTGACTTAGACAAATCTATTCAATACATCAAGGGAATCGGGCCCAAAAGAGCTCAGACGCTCGGCAGGCTGGGCATACATACCGTACGAAACCTTCTATATTACTTCCCCCGCACACATCAGGACAGATCCCGGGTAGAGAAAATTTCCAATCTGACTAGTGGTACTACTGCAATGGTGAAGGGTATTGTTTTCAATATTAAGTCATTCAGGACCAGAGGGTGGAAGAGCATTTTTGAGGCATCAGTTGGTGACGGGACTAGTATACTCCAGGTTAAATGGTTCAACCGGCCATATCAGAGTGAAATATTCCAGGTGGATGACCATGTGTTTTTATATGGTAAGGTATCTTCATATAAGCAGTCACTTCAGATGGTAAACCCGGAATATGAGATAGCTTCAGAGGAAGATGGCCTGGGGAAGAGCGTGGGTATATTGCCGGTATATTCACTGACAGAGAACATGAGACAAGTCAGTTTTCGTAAACTAGTGAAAACGGTTGTTGACGGGCATTTTCACAAGGTTGAAGAGATATTTACGGATGATATCATCAGGAAACATAAGTTTGTCCCAGTTACCTTTGCAATAAAGAATATTCACTTTCCCGATTCCCTGGATAGCCTGGAAGAATCTAAAAGAAGGCTGAAGTACGAAGAATTCTTCCTGTTTGAAACCGCTATGGCCCTTCGTAAACGCAGTATAAAGGAGGTTAATGGAAACAAATTCAAAATAGGACCTAATGTTGAAAAGCATATATATGGTCTCTTTCCATTCAAGCTTACGAACAGCCAGCAAAACGTTATCAGGGACATACATGATGATATGTGCAGTGAAAGGCCAATGAACCGCCTTCTGCAGGGGGACGTTGGTTCCGGTAAGACCGCCGTGGCTGTTTATGCACTTTTCGCCGCCATTGCCAATGGTTTTCAAACTGCCTTTATGGCGCCTACAGAAATCCTTGCCGAACAGCACTATCGTACACTAAGAGTCATGCTCTCAAAAGCCGAGGTAAAAATATTACTCCTCACAGGAGGCGCTAAGGCTAAAACAAGAAAAGAAAATATTGAACGAATAAAACAGGGTGAAATTGATCTTGTAATAGGCACACATGCACTGATCCAGCAGGACGTGGAATTTAAAAAGCTGGGGTTGATAGTGATTGACGAGCAGCACAAGTTTGGCGTAATGCAGCGTACAAGACTTAGACAAAAGGGATACAAACCACAGCCGGACGTACTTGTAATGACGGCAACCCCTATACCCAGGAGCCTTTCTTTGACTGTGTTTGGTGATCTAGATATCTCCACCATTGACGAACTGCCGCCCGGCATA
>CAKKPF010000226.1 GCA_919901575.1 Candidatus Brocadiaceae bacterium | reverse complement strand
TGCAAGTTTTCTTTCGAGTTCCTTGTGGAGTGTTGTTGTCCCGGCAATCGTTCTGACGGCTGCAGGGCCTACACCATAAGCATCAATAGCCTTTTGAGAAGCCGACTTTAATTGTGGGTCGTTGGCAAGTCCCAGATAGTTGTTCGAACAGAGATTAAGCACCTTTTTTCCATCTACAGTAACCCACGCTCCCTGAGGCCCTTCAATCGTACGGACGTTAATAAGCAGGCAGGCCTCCTTGAGGTTGTCTAATTCTTCTTTAATAAAACCCAGCTTATCCATAATACTTTTCCTTTTCTAATAGGACGCAGATTCACACAGATAAATTAGTCATTTGTCGTTAGTTAATTTAGGAATTAAGGTAATTAGGGAATTCAGGAATTCTGCAATCTCTCAATCCCTCAATCCTTAAATTCCTCAATCACAATTCTTATATTTTCAAAATAACCTTCCCGCACTTTCCATCTCTCATGAGTCTTATGCCCTTTTCGTAATCCTTTAATGGAAACTGGTGGGTAATGATGGGACTTGGATCTACAAGACCGGAGGATAAGAAACGCGATGTCTTGTGCCAGGTAGAAAATATCTTGCGTCCTGTTATTCCATAGATGCGGATTTTTTTGAAAATAACCTCTTTGTTGAGATCGACTGAAACACGTCTTTCGTAAATGCCTAAGATGGAGATTCTGCCTCCGGGTGTAATGACTTTCAGTCCCTGATTCAATGCCTGATAGTTACCAGAAAATTCAAGAACTACATCTACACCATTATTATTTGTGGCCTCAAGGATAAGGGGAGTTATATCCTGTTTTCCTGGATTAAGGGCTATGTGAGCTCCCATTTTTTTGCTGATATTCAGTCGGTAATTATTGGGGTCTGATACAATGATTAATGATGCGCCGCTGGCCCTGGCAATACCCGTGGCAAAGAGTCCGATGGGTCCTGCGCCAAGGATTAAGACCGTCTTTGCAGTAACATCCTCCGCCATAACTGTATCAATGGCGTTCCCGAATGGCTCTTGAATAGTAGCCCATTCATCAGGAATATCTGGATCGTTTTCCCACACAACATGTTCCGGCAGGGTAAGGTACTCAGCACACGCACCATCATAGTCTACTCCCAGCAATTTGAGATTTTTACATACTTCAGAATATCCGTTTCGGCATTGGTAGCAGCTTCCGCATGAGATGTGACTCTCGGCAGAAACACGGTCTCCAATTTCTACATGGGTTACTTCAGCACCAATCTTTTCCACTTTTCCAACAAACTCATGGCCTATGATACGTGGTGGCGTAAGACGATGTTGCGCCCAGCGTGTCCAATCGTGTATATGTACGTCCGTACCACAGATAGATGCGAGCTTAACCTTAATAAGCACGTCTCTTGGCCCTATCTGTGGAACTGGTATCTTTATATACGCCATACCCTTCGAACGTTTTGTCTTAACGACTGCTTTCATCCAAAAAACACCTTGAATCCCCCTGATTTCCCCTTTAATAAAAGGGGACTTAAGGGGATTATAATTGTTATATATCTTTTAATAAGAAACTTTATATTAGAAGTATAGTATGCAACTTTCAATATATCAATGTTTATCAGTTAATTTAAGCAAAATAAAAAAGTGTATTTATTTTCATTCCATGTTAGGATTAACACGTTATTTAGCATGCGTTTCCAACACTCCTTGGCACTAAAATAATATGGAGGTGATTATGTTAAATATTAACACAAAACAATTCTCGATCATCACATTTTTATTTGTTATATGCGTCTTTTTTCTTCCTCATATTTCAACTCTTTCTTTTGCTCAAGAAGTGGAAAGGACAAGGTTCTTAGACATTGAAACACTTTTAGGTGAGACAACGGCAACATCACGGGAAATGTCAGGTAACATGAAATTCCAATACAAGATGGCCGAACTCCTTGGTGAAAGAGTTGGCCCAGATGATTCTGGAAACGTTTACCATGCAGGCGGGCTTTCAAGTTTTTATACCGGCCCAAAGCAACTCTTTTCCGGAAAGGGAAAGTTTGGTCATCTTTACAGTTTCTTACCTGTGGTACGATGGTACGATCCTGCATACTACTACAACAGCGATACTTTCCATCCGGGCAGTACTGTGGATGGAGAATTCACAAATAAAGAGTGCGTCACCTGCCACATGGTAGAAAGTCCTGGGATTGTAACCCAATGGAAACAGAGTAAACACGGAACACCTTCCAGAGGAAAAGACGTGGTTGGATGTGATAAATGCCATGGAAAAAATCACAAGAAACTCACAATGCCTTCTTACGATCTCTGTGGTGAATGTCACGAAAAACAATTGAAAGGACATCGTGAAGGTGGTCAAGGTTCGCATGCACACGCCTATCATTTTGAATTGATAGAACTGGGATGCCAGACGGAGAAACCTGCCGAAGAAACGGCTGCCTGCCTCGGCTGTCACGCTGTTGAGAACCGATGCGATGGCTGTCATACCCGGCACCGATTTTCTACGGCTGAAGCCAGAAAACCAAACAGCTGTGCAGTCTGTCATTCAGGTCCTGAGCAATACGAGTATGAGATGTACATGCAATCATACCACGGTATGATTTTTCAGGGAGAGGGGCAGACCTGGGATTGGACAAAGCCACTCAACGCAGAAAACTATCCCGTTCCAACCTGTGCATACTGCCATATGCCTAAAGGAGATCACAATGTTATCAATACATCAACGGTTTATACCTACATGGGAACTTCTCTTGTGGATCGAGGGGCTAACCAATACAAGGCGACAAGAGATGCATGGATTACGGTTTGCAAGGATTGCCATTCGCCCAGATTCGCAAGGGATCATTTAGAGGCTATGGACGAGGCAGTTAAGCTGAGCTTTACAAAATACCGCGAGGCAATGCGTATTGTGATGGACTTGTATAATAACAATCTGATAGATCCCATGCCCATTGACCTTGCCCCGGATTCCACGGGCCATAATGTATTCAGTCTTTTGCCGGGAAAGGGAGAGATGAGAAAATATAACATATCTAACATAGAAAGATTAACCTACGAAATGCTGGTAGACATTATTGATGCCATCTATAAGGCCAAGTCGCACAATGCTTATTACAGCCCGATATACGGGTATTGGGAATGGGCACAGGACCGATGGCTTATACAGATTAAGGACGAAGCAAGCAAACTCAAACGCTTTGCAGAAATCGAAGAAAAAATAGGAATCAAACACCGTGCATATTCCTTTTGGAAACACGGAGAGTATACTGATTTATTACTGGGCTGGAAGAAAAAATAATTGACTCTCTCACCCTTAAATGATATATTGTAATTTGTTACTCTTCGCATTAGACTCTTTTTTAAAACAAGAAAACCTGAGAAATCATATAATGCAAGAACCAAAGGACGACCAGCCTGAAGCGCCGGAAACAAATAAAGTATACATCACAAAAAAAATGACTACAGGTGAGGTAACGAAAAAATATCCAGCAACGAGAGAAGTGTTCTCGAAACATTTTGGTAAGAGTTGTTTTGATTGTCCCGCATTTGGCACGGAAGACGTAAACCTGGCATGTATGATGCACAATACAGATGTTGAAATGTTTGTTAACGAATTAATTGAAGCTGCTCAGAAAGAGGCGGAGTCAAAGACTTCTTGACAGGCGCAGGAACGCGGGCTTTTTCTAACATTGTAGATAAACTAAAGGCTTGCTGGGAGGAAAGATATCTTGAATCTTATAAGATTACGGGAAAAAGTACAGTTTAACAAACAGTTTCGTCCACAAATCTTGTGCGCCGCCCCTGATGCAAAGGCACCTTTAATATGCTTAGAACCAGGTCAGGAAATACCGTCACATCCCAGTGGTACCGGCATTTTTTATGTCCTGGAAGGAAAAGGGGTTATGTATCTGGACGATGAAGAGATAAGTTTGTCAAAAGGCACGGTAGTGATTGCTCCTGAAGGGTCAAAAAGGGGTATCAAGGGAGTGGAAAGACTGGTTGCAGTCGCTGTTCACGTTAGCTGAGGGGATTGAAATGGGAGAATTTAATCTAGAAGAAGTTACAAAATTTTCTGCAAAGAACGTAGTATCGACAACCTTATACGATTCTCAAAAAGTTTGTGCCAACTTCCTTTGTATGGAGGAGGGCCAAACGGCACTGGAAGATACTAAAGAGCAAAAGGTAATAGTCATAATTAATTCTGGCAATGGCTCTGTTGTCACAGATGATGGAGAGCAGGAAGTAGAAGAAGGAACTTTTATATTGTTTGAAAGCGGTGAATCCCGTTTGCTCAAAGCGAAGTCAAAGTTAACAGCTTTAGTAAACGTCATATCCAAAGGATAACGGTAACTGTCCTGTCAGAAAGTTAAGGTAAATTTCCAAAAGAATATTATTATAAATACTATCTATATGATGAAAGGATAAAGTAAATGAGCAAAGGCAAGGTTATTACGCTAGACGTACAAAACATTCCTCCACGTGAAAGACACCCGAAGATTTTTGATTCTTTTGATTCTCTTCAACCGGGAGATAAGATGGTGTTGATAAATGATCATGATCCAAAACCATTAAAGTATCAACTGGAAGCAGAACGAGCAGGCAAATTAGAATGGAAGTATATCCTGACAGGGCCGGAGGTGTGGAAGGTGGAGATACTAAAAAAATAGTATGATCTAAATTCAGGCCTGCTAGAACGTGAAGCCAGAAGGTGCGCTATAAAAAATTAGCCTTCGTATGAAACACCTTGA
>CAKKPF010000225.1 GCA_919901575.1 Candidatus Brocadiaceae bacterium | reverse complement strand
GTTGTTTGTCAAAAGCGTTTGTAAGACATACTGTTCATTCCAATACCAATGAGAGTGATAATAACTTGTTGAGTAGGGTTTTGGAAGTGATATGTCATGTATATGCACATAAACTCCAGAGTTTAATCTAGGAATAATTTCACAGAATTCCATCCAGACATCTCCACCAGATTTCAATGAATGCGAAGAGTCAATAAATAAAATATCACCTGATTTTAATTGATGAAAGTAACTTAAACCTACCTCTTGCAACTTACAGTTTTTCAACTCTGTTAATCTCTTCAGCTTTTTCAATTTGTCAGCACAATGTGGATCGATTACTTTGAGTTGACAAGTATCTTTAGTACATTCTTCGACATTTTTGTCAATCGCATGGTTTGCCAGCAATGTCGAATGACCAGAACCAATTTCAATTATGGTTGCAGGTTTAATATTTCTTATAAGAGAATAATATGCATGCCCATCACCTGTCATAAACGTGCCATTAATCAAGAAATACTGGAGTAAATTATTATTTGATTCGTATTTAGGAAATGTATCAAATTCGGATTTATATTTTAATACTACCGCATGAGTAAATTCAATTTGAAAATCATCTCTCATGTTAATACCAACTAGTTCCGACTCGCATGTAAACTTCATATCATCATCATCTGGTATTGGAAGAAAATAATGTTTGGGAAGAAAATAAAAATCATACCTCTTAAAAACCTCATAAAAAGGTTCAACATCTACCCAACGCCATCTCCTTATGCAGGATGCTAAAATCCGTGCAGAATATTTTAATATCAAAACAATAAATTTCTTTATTTGTATTTCCAATGATTTACTCTAATATGGGAGAAATAATTCTTCTAAATGATCCACAGGATGGACTAGTATAACGATTCCTGATTAACATAGCATCAATTGGTAGTTGATGTTATCTTCAGGTTGCGTATTGTGCGGAGGCTAAAGCCTGCGGCTACCCCTTCGTGATATTACATCATTATTTTGGGAACACTCTACTAGTAGTTAAATAGACAGAATACGTATATTGCCAAAATTATACATTCTATATTATTCTGAATTTTACCAGGTAGCGAAGACTATTAATTCAATCTCCTTACTCGCTTCGAAGACGAAACAAATTCCTGCGTAATCACAAAGCAAATATTTAATCCTGGTTCCAAAGTGGATTATCGCTTTCTTATTATTTGATTTATTTTCTCAATTTTTTTCACGAATCCATGCCTGAAAGAAAAGTAACAACCTTCAATTATCTAAACACCTTTGTAACATATTAATCCGTTCTGTAACCGGTATCTTAAGGATACTTAATAAAAGATCCAGATTCCTGTCTCCGCTTTCCTTCTTAGGTGCGGGTGCATGCCAGAGATGTACTCCAGGTGCATAACTTCCAGGAAACAATTTAGTCACTTTCAAACGATCGAGAAATTCCAGATCTTCGCCACCCCAACCTTCAAATTGTTCATCACATCCGCCTATTCTTTTGAAAGCCAGTTTTGTAACTGCAGTAGACAGCCCGGGGAAGTTTTGCAGCACTGATTCGACAGTACCTGGCAAGTGTTGACCGGTAAAGTTCATAAATTCTTTTGACTCATACGAATTAAGGTTAAAAGCAAAACGTATAGGACGTACTGCATCCCAACCCTTTTTCAGACGTTTAATTATACTTTCAACATATGAACAAGGTATAACAATATCTGCATCGTGTAAAAGGACATACGGAGCTCTTGCTTTTCTAACCCCTTCGTTCATTGCTTTACATTTATTAAATTCCCGGTTTTTCCCCATTGGAAGAAATATATATTTTACTCCTGTCGGACAGAAAGCTTTATACAATGGTTCAGTTCCGTTCTCCACAACGATAATATCCAGGTTCCGGCAGGTTTGCCCGAAGAATGAGTACAGCACGCACCTAAATAAAGGAATACGGTCTTTCCCGCATACCGGAAGTATGACGCTTATTTCTGGATCTTTTTGATGACCCTCGTGATAGAATTCTTTTGACAATTTTACCGGCCATTCATCAAGACAGTGATTTATAAGCCTCCCACCCACTTCCGGGAAGAAACGTGTCACCGTCAAAACAGAAGAATCAGTCCATTTGCAAATGCGTGCACCATCTACACCTCTGCCTATTTTCTCATTCCGGTTACGCAGATCACTCCATGTAAATCTACAAAGTCTGGCAAGACCAGGCATACGAAGAACAAATTCAGTACGCCAGCGTTCATGCGCCCAACACCCCAGCTTATTTTTAAGTGAAACAGCTTGCATACTATTCTCTTTCTCCTATTTTTTTTGCAGGACATCCGGCCCAAATTTCATAATCCGGCACTGACTTGGTAACCACTGAATTCGCGCCGATAACACATCCTTCACCGATTTCAATACCCGGCATTACAGACACTCCTGAACCGAGCCAGACATCATCTTTCAGTGTTACTCCAAGTCGACTGCTATCAGATCCCTGTTCCCGGATCAATTTGTTACGATTAACGGAATGATTCGAACCCACCAGGGTACAGAATTGTGATATCAGGCACTCTCTACCGATGCGAATATGGCCGTCTGCACATGATCGTAGATTATTGTATTGGCCTATCCAGGTATTATCACCGATTATAATTTTACCAAAACCATTCTTAGCATCACCAAATGCCAATACTGTACCTTGACATACCTGAGAATTTTCTCCTATTTTAAAGAGCCCGGATTGATATCCCACCCACTCAATACCGTCTGATAATTTTGCTTTGGGAAATTTGGCTTGTATATCTGCCAGCATCAGACGTTGAAGTCGCATCTCACCTAATACTTTTATTGTTTCCGGATATCTGAGCAACGCCAATCCTTTGAGCATGTTTCTAATTTCATTTATCATAACTTGCTGGTTTGTCTGGTCAATGATTGCATAAGTTCTGAGTTTGATTAAAAATGAAAGTCAAGGGCCATCTGCTGCGTTGGCAATTTTCCAAAAAGATTCATCCTGACATTGAGTACCGCTATAGGAATGTGGCCATTCACCACCTGCATCATTGGCAATTACTTTTTTACCGATAATTTTCCTGGTGATTTCAGCAAACGTTATACCGAGTAAATTGTCCAGCCTGCCATTAGCTTTAATTTTAGGCCAAGGATCTACTTGTTTACGATCCGGTAAATCCAGAATCTTTTTAAAAGCAGCATCCCAGGCATTTATTGATACGTGGAGGTCGTAGCGTTCTTTGATTACTTGATATCCATTTTGAGCAAGTCTGGTGGCCAAGCCGGGTTCCCGCACTAATCTGCTTAATTGTATCGCTGCTTCTCTATGGTCTCCGATTGGAAAAAGCAAGGCGTTTTCCCCATGCTGTAACGACCCTTCAAGTCCTGATCCAACATAGCGGCTTGATACTACTACAACACCTGCTGCCATGGCTTCCCAGTTAACAATAGGGCCGGTTTCCCAGAAAGACGGCATAAGCAGAGTATTGGCACGCGCGTAAAGCTTATCACGCATCTCCGTCGGGCTTAAACGTCCAAGAAAAGTAACCCTCTTATTTTTCACCCACGTTTCTAATACTTTCCTCAGCGACTTTTCTTCGGGACCGTTACCGGCTATTAAAAGTTCAAAAGGAACTCCCCTTTTTTCAAGTTCTTTAATAATTTCCGGTAAATCGTGAACCCGCTTTTGCCATTGCTCTAAACGACCTGAATAAGCGATTATAAGATTGTTAATACGCTCATCAGGGAAAGATATATTATTCGTCTTTACTCCATATGGTGCATAAAAGATTCTGTTGTCAGGAAAACCTCCGATAATTTGTGCCAGTTTACATGCAAGCCTATTGGTACATATAACACCGTCAAGTGTGGAACCAGACAAAGCTATATCATCATACAAGTAAGCCTCGATTCCATGAACTGTCATGACAATTTTAGGAGTATGCTTTCTGCTTCTCCGTAAACGATTGACGGCAGGATAAGCGTCCGGAATATTTACGGATGCAACAATATCTGGGTGTAAAGCCATAATCGTTCTTTGAATGGCCCTAATCCTGCCTTCAGGAGTGCCGGTAAGGCAAGAAATTACAATCCAGTTGATATGAGGATGCTCCAGCAAGTAAGTCTCTGGTCTATGAAATTCCGGCCCCTCCACAAGACCTATTGTTACCTTCCATCCTTTTTCGTGGAGCCCCAGCTCCAAGTAATCAAGCCAGGTCGCCAAGCCGCTGAGGGTATAGGCAGACGGTGCAATAAAAAGAATACGACCTCTCATTCTTTCTCGTACAGGGATGCCATAATCGCAGTAATTTGCTTTAGAAGCAAAGGAGAATTACATCTGAAATGAGGCCATTCCTCACCTGGGGATGCATGAGTAACTCTCCGTCTCAATAAACTACGCATACTTTCTAAAAAACCTTCTCCCACCATCCACCTGCTTTTTTCACTTCTAATTCCTGTTCGCTTTTGCATAGTAAGAACAGGCAAACTGCAGCACAAACTTAAAGCTTGCGCCCAGGCTTCACCAAACTTTTTCAATGAATAATTCTGCTTAATATGCTCCCGTGTATTTACACTCATCCTTTGATGATAATCAGGTGATTCAAACAATTCGCAGACTGCTTCTGCTGCCGCCTTGACGTTTCCCACAGGAAAGACCATGCCGGTTTGCCTCTCTATTATCAATTCATCTATTTTTCTTCCACGAAAATCGGAAACAACAGGCACAACACCGAAGGACATGGCCTCAGCAATAGAATACCCCCAGGCCTCAGATGGGGAAAAATGAATTAATACATCCAGACTGGGATAGAAAGTAGTATTTAGTTCAGGTGTGGTTAATTGACCAAAATATTTTACTCTGTCAGGGAATCGACCGGCAAGTGTTGTAATTTCACCGGCCCTCTCTCCTTGACCAGCCACCCAAAGTTCCGCGTCAGGACAAATTTTATTTAATTCCAGAAAAAAAGGTAATAAATCCACCGCTCGTTTATCAACATCAAGCCGCCCGGCATAACCGACACAAAATCGGTTTAACATCCTTTTTTTTTTAAAATTCTGTAATGGTACAGCATTAGGAACATGGCAAAACCTTTCCTTTTCAAAATGTTCCTTTACATTATTCATTGCCAGAAAGCTGAAGCGACTAACACAGATAGCCATATCTATTAAATCACGATGCTGAAGCAAACAAGCAGCCTGTTTAGGCACATTTCCATGATTTACTACCATGAACCTAAAATACTGCCTATTGCACCGTAAGCGTCGAACTGCTTCAAATGCGTCATCCAGGCAGGTCAACATTACTATATCAGGTTCTACTATTCTTATTGTTTTTTCTATTGCACGTATCCGTCCCTCTTCCGTACCGGTACGCCCATCCATTCGAACAGTAGATAATTGAGAACGCAACTGTTCCACCTGCTTTGGATCATGAAATTTTCTTCCCCAGGCAAGCCCTACGACCAAATCCCATCCGTAAAGAGGAAGTGTCTGATTTAGATTTTCAATCCAGGTACCAATGCCGCATGCCGCCGAAGCTGAAGAATACAAAACAAGAACCTTTCTTTTTATATCGGAAGGAATCATTGGTTAATTACATGCATATTAACTGTTTTCTCCGGAGGGAAGTATAGTATTTCTATCCAAGCCAACAAACTTTGCAAATTGTTTATGAAAATTTTCCAAACTAAGCTCACTGTTTGCCATCTCTACCATATTATTTGCCATTTTAGCGTAATACTCCTCATTACTTACCAACTTTTCAAGTCCGGCAATAACTTCAGAAGGCTCTAACGATTTGCAGTATATGCCGATAGGATGTTTTTTATGAAAGTTGTGTAAGGACGAATATTCAGGGGCATGAATGAAGACCGGACGTCCAGTTGCCGCATACGTACTAAGCTTCGTTGGAAAAGAATATCTTGCCAGGTAATACGATGAATGCTCAAAAGGGAGAGGAAGATAGTTAACATCGCAACCGGCAAGTACTCTGGCAGTTTCAGACGTTGACCGCCATCCCAGGTATTGGATATTGGCTTTTTTTCTTAGCTTAAAATGAAAGTTTGCTCCCATTACAAGAAATATCACATTTCGCCCGTTCAATTGCCAATCATTCAAAGTAAGCGCTTCTATAAGGCAACTCCAAGCACTATATGCATAGAGCCCGCCTGCAAAACCGATTACAAAATCCTTGTCAATACAAGACAATTTTGTTTTTTCAGTTTGCTTAACGGGAAGTATTCCGTGCCGCAAGATTATTGTATTTGCACCATAATTCTGCTTATAGTCCTGCTGCATGCTTTCTGAAACTACCGCCACTTTCTCCGAAAGATGTAATGTCTCACCGAATCGCTTGATTAAACGGGAGCGAGAAAACCGGTCAATTCCCCTCTGTTGCAAAAAGTATTCTGGAGGATCCCATACGTTAGAAAGTAATGGCACTCCCAATTCCGAGGCAACATCAACTCCCATGGCAATGGTAGTAGCGGTATCAAGAATCATCCACACTTTGTCAACGTGATGTTTCCGTCCAAACAACACTGCTTCCTTAACAAGTTTTTTTACATGCGACCTAAACGAAAAGTTACTGGTAACTAAGGCTGTTAAACTTCCAATTGGGCCACCTACTACACGATATCCGTGTTCATGTTTTGTCCTTTGAATGCATACCTGCATTGAGGCAAGTTCTGGAATAGGCTCGAATCTATATCTTGGAGCCACTGTTGCAAAGCAAAAAACCCTTGATAAAGGATAAACCAAGCAAATATCCCGTAAAATAATCTCTGCTACACAGCCTGATCCAGGCGGGCTGCCACCGATCACCAACAGACGTGGTGCTGATTCCTGCATATTAGTTTTTCAATATTTTACTTTCTTCACTCATCGAACCCAGGAGACTTCTTCATCAGTAATACTCAGAAACCTGACACTTCATTTATTTCAATCCGAAGTTGTTACCATTTATTACAGCCGGATTAATCCTCCTGGACTTACATACTCCCCGGGAGGAACCTCCCATATTTGTTTTTCCGGTTTGTACTCCAGAAGTAACTCATGCTTCTCGGGAATAAAAAATTCGTCACATGCCAGGTTAATACATAACAAGTAGTCAAACCCCTCTAACGATTCTGTACCCAATGCTTTACCGGTAGAGTCCTTCGTGTGCAACGGGACGAAATTAACATCCGGGCGATACAACATGTAATGAAAAAGCCAACCAAGATGCTGCGACACGACAGCCACCCTTGCGTTAGGCTTCACCACATGCATAAACTCTTTGACTCGATTGTTTCCGTAGTATCTTCTTGCATAGAAAAACCGGTCACGTCCCCAATCAGTTTGGGTCCATATACCATACTCAAAGAGTCCAGGTGCGAGTGTAAATTGCTTCATACTTTGCATCAAATGTCCTGGTCCTACTAGAAGCTTATCTTGGTTGATAACACAACAGTAAACGAGTATTGACAAGGCCGCTATCTGCATTGCCTGTAACTTCCAGCGTCTCTCCCATCGAGCCAGCCAATACCCAAGGCAACCGGCTCCTCCCACGAATACAGGCCCGAAAAACCGGCAGCTCCACGGCATCCACGACAACTGCCAGCTCAGAACGACAGCGTAAACTACCAACACGATACTGACCATCCGTAAATAAGCTGATCCGCACAGCAATGTATAAACCAGTGCAGGTATCACAAATAGAAAACCGAATGGGCCAAACCAGGCTCCATTCTGACCATCACCCCAAGTCCAAGTATCACTCAACTCAAACTTCACTACATTGTTAGGAAATGCTGACCCTAAGTCCCCTATAACTGGATACAATAATGTTTCGTAGGCCCTTTCGAGTAGATCACTGATCTTTACCCCACATAACCAATCTGATAGAGCATCCACCGGCGTCATCAGATGCAGGCTCTGCATTCCATAACGGAGAAGGTTGGCCACTGTGCCTCCCAAACCATCCTGATTCCTATGAAAATTAACAAATTCTGTCGGTCCCGCCCAGTGCCCCCAATGATTGTGGTTGTGCAGAAACAGCCAGAGTTGGGAAAAAACCAGAACGGCCGGAACAATGACAATGACCAACAACCAGTTTCTTTTAAAAATTCTAAGAATTGTCTCCACCCCATGACGTCTCAGAAACAGACATGCAAACACCAGGGCGAATGGTATCAGGAACGCTAGAAAGGTTGTTTTAATTGACATGCCAAAACCCAATCCAAGCAACAGCAACAGGCCGTCTCGTAAATTGGGGTAAGACAACATCCGTTCCGCAGATAAAAGGCAAAGAACAA
>CAKKPF010000224.1 GCA_919901575.1 Candidatus Brocadiaceae bacterium | reverse complement strand
CACCATCAGTATTTTTTTGCTGTTAGTGAGATTGTGAGCCATTTGCTCCAGTGCGGCATTCTTTGTTTCCGTACTGGCAATGGCCATCAGGCGCGATGCTTCCCTGGCGCCACTCACAATTTCATCGATATAAGCTTTAACGTTCATATTTGTAAGAAAGCAATAAAAACAGTGTGGCTATCAGTATTAAGCCTAAAGGGACCTGCCACGGGAAATCTCCTTCGAATAAGAATGATTCTAATCTGCTCGATTCAGTTAGCTTCTCAGCCCCGTCACTCTCAGGTTCTGAAATATTAAATTTGTATTTCTTGTAAGTGACTTCTCCTTCTTTGGTATATCCGTAATTATCTCTTGCTTCTCTCTCGATTTGTATTGGGTCATTAACGAGTGCTTTATTTTCTTTTTTGAGTTCTTCGTTTTTCTTCCTTAAATAATCTACTTTCCTGGCAAGCTCTTTTTGTCTAGTTTCAAGAGCTCTCCTTTCTTCCCTTTTTTGTGTAACAATAACTGAGAAGATAATTATTATGGAAGCTACTATAGAAAAAGTAAAAATGAAACGCCTTAGCATATAAATTAGCTCCTTTCAGCCGCTAATTTATTCAAAGAAGCTTTACCATAGACAGCATTACTGCCGAGTTCTTCCTCAATCCTTAACAGCTGGTTGTACTTGCATATGCGGTCTGTTCTGGAAAGTGATCCTGCCTTGATTTGCCCTGCATTGGTTGCTACTGCAATATCAGATATGATAGTATCCTCCGTTTCTCCAGAGCGGTGTGATATGACGGTGGTATAACCTTTTGACCTGGCCATTTCTATCGTTTGTATGGTTTCTGTAATTGTGCCTATCTGATTAGGTTTGATCAATATTGAATTGGCTATGCCCAAATCTATGCCTTTTTTAAATCTATTTGTATTTGTAACGAATAGGTCATCTCCGACAAGTTGAACCCTGCTGCCAAGTTTTTCTGTTAACGCCTTCCAGCCATCCCAATCATCCTCTGAAAGACCGTCTTCTATAGAATAAATAGGATAATTAGAGATCAGGTGTTCATAAAATGAGATCATGCCCTCAATAGATTTTTCAGGATCTTCTTCCGCCTTTAAAACGTATTCTCCATCTTCATAAACTTCATTTGCCGCTACGTCCAACGCCAGCAACACGTCTTTGCCCGGTTCGTAACCGGCCTTATTGATAGCTTCAATTATAGTACCCAATGCCTCCTCGTTACACTTTAACTCCGGGGCAAAGCCGCCTTCATCGCCTACATTTGTGTTATATCCCTTAGCATTAAGAATCTTTTTTAAACAATGAAAGACTTCCGCCCCAATCCTTAATGCATCCTTAAAGCAGTCAGCTCCAACCGGCATGATCATAAATTCCTGTATATCAAGATTATTGTCGGCATGTTTTCCGCCATTAATTATATTCATCATCGGTACCGGTATGATGTTGGCATTGTCATTTCCAAGATACTTATATACCGGTTTATTTGATGTGTTTGCTGCCGCTCTTGCTATCGCAATAGAGACTCCCAGAATGGCATTAGCGCCCAGGCTGCTTTTATTCTCCGTACCATCGAGTTCTATCATAAGTTTATCTATATTTTTCTGCTCTGAAGGATCCATGCCCTTTATCTTCGGGCCTATTTTTTCTGTCACGTTGCAGACTGCTTTGGTAACACCCTTTCCTAGATATCGCTTTGGATCGTCATCTCTCAGTTCACAGGCTTCGTGACGGCCTGTAGATGCGCCTGAAGGGACAGACGCGCGGCCAATTGTGCCGTCATCCAGTATTATGTCAACTTCGACTGTCGGGTTACCCCTGGAGTCAAGTATTTCTCTTGCAGCAGTTTTTTCTATCTTTGCCATGCCTTCTCTCCCGTAAGTTTACAAGAGAATTTAGTAGTAGTCTTATATCAAAAAGGCATAAAACCTGTCAATTACAAACTAACCGGTCAAATCCATATCCATAAAGCTCTCTCATATAAAATTTTCTAATTGACAGATCACGCCTGCTGATATAATATGAATCAGTAGAGACGCGGGGTAGAGCAGCTTGGTAGCTCGTCGGGCTCATAACCCGGAGGTCGCAGGTTCAAATCCTGTCCCCGCTACTTTTTACACATAAGGACTCAGGGCGTAGCCTTGAGTCCTTATCTTTTTTCCGAATCCATAAAGTATTCATCTCTAAGAATCCCCAGCACTGCCACACCATCTTGATGTGTAGAAGTTGAAATTAATAATGGCAGGTTAGCCGTTGACGCTTCTTTTACTACCGCTTCCTTATAAAAAAAGATATTTGACAAAGAGGACAAATTAACTCAAAATGTCGAAATATATCACTTAATAACATACAGAGGCCGGACTTCAAAAGAGTTCGGGTCAGAATATAGTAATGGTACAGGTTTTGATGAAAAGTATCTTGACCGCATTTTCAAAATATTCCAACGGTTGCAACCACGCGATAAAGATAGAGGATGGCGAGGAAATAAAATGGACGATCAAATAATTAAAATTCTTTATGTTGAGGACAATATTGAAGACGTACTTCTTATCAAAGAATTTATCAAAGAAATTAAGAATGTTCATTATGAGCTGACACACGCCCAACAGCTTAATGAAGCATTATTAGAGATTGAAAATGATAATTATGATATTATCATGCTGGATTTATCTTTACCTGATAAACAGGGATTAGACATAATTACCAGGGTTTGCGAGCGTGCGCCGGATATACCGGTTGTGGTAATGACGGGTATGGATGATGAAACGATGGCTATTAAGGCGTTGCAAAAAGGCGCCGAAGAGTATCTGGTCAAGGGAAAAGTTAAGAGCCATTCACTGTCACGTATTTTACGATATGCCATCATGCGGCATAAGGGTCGGGTAGAATTACACTCCCTGTCCCTTATTGATGATCTAACGAGTTTGTATAACAGAAAAGGTTTCATGCTTTTCGCCCAACAACAGTTAAGTATAGCGGTGCGAACAAAGCGTGGGATGTTACTCTTTTTTGTCGCTCTGGACGGTCTTAAGGAAATCAATGATAAATTTGGCCATCAATATGGAGACCTGGCGCTGATTGAAACCGCCAATATACTCAAAGAAGTCTTTCGTGACTCAGATATTATAGGCCGTCATGGAGAAAAAGAGTTCACGGCCATTGCAATAGAATCTTTCGATGCCAATAATGAAATTATTATTACGCGTTTGCAAGAAGAATTAAATTATCGTAATAAACATGAAAATCGTCTATACAATCTATCACTGAGTGTAGGAACAGCATATTACAATACAGAGGAATTATGCTCCGTCGAAGGACTGATAAACCGTGCAGAAAAATTAATGTATGAACAAAAAAAGAATAAAATGGGGCATTAATTCATTATATAGTTTGTATGGCAAACTACTTTCTTGACCATTGCGGCTTCGTTTTCACGTATATCTACGATCAAACAGAGATACTAAACATCTCACTTTAATTACTTTATACTCCATAATCCCATAATTGCTGGTAAACTTTCATGCGTCAAATTAATACAGAAGAAATAACAGACACCGTCGAAAAAATATGTATAGATGCTAATTATAACCTGGGAGATGACCTCATAACTTCATTAAGAAATGCCCTGGATAAAGAGGAATCACCATTGGGCAAGGAAGTAATAAAGCAGTTATTAGAAAATGCAGAAATTGGCAAAAATGAGCAAGTCCCTGTTTGCCAGGACACAGGATATGCTGTTGTATTCGTTGAAATTGGCCAGAACGTCATGATTGAGGGACAAAGCTTACAAGAAGCCATTAACGAAGGGGTTAGACGGGGTTACAAAAATGGTTATTTACGTAAGTCAATAGTAAGAAGCCCCTTAGATCGAGTAAATACAGGTGACAATACACCGGCAGCTATTCACACAGATATTGTTCCGGGTGACAAATTAAAGATTACGTTCATAGCAAAGGGAGGCGGATGCGAAAACATGAGCCGCACTGCAATGCTTACGCCGGCACAGGGACGTGATGGTGTGATAAATTTCGTAGTAGAAACCGTAAAGATTGCCGGGGCAAACCCATGTCCACCCATAATTGTTGGTGTTGGACTTGGTGGAACTTTTGAATACGCATCCTTATTATCCAAGAAGGCAATTTTAAGATCCGTGGGCATTCATAATAAAGACATCAATATCGCTCATTTAGAAGATGAATTACTGGAAAAGATTAACAAACTTGGGATAGGCCCGCAGGGATTTGGTGGAAGGATAACGGCATTAGCAGTACATGTAGAGACTTATCCCTGTCACATTGCCAGCCTTCCGGTTGCAGTGAATATAGAATGTCATTCACACAGGCCTAAAAGTGTTGTAATTTAACCTATGAGAGAATACATTAATTTAAAAACACCACTAAGTGATTCTGATGTCGAAAAGCTGGAGGCCGGCGATAAGGTCAGGATCAGCGGGATATTATACACTGCAAGAGATGCTGCTCACAAGCGACTCATGGAAATGATTGAGTCAGGCAAAGATTTACCTTTCGACTTAAAAGGACAATTGATTTATTACGTAGGCCCCTCCCCTGCTAAACCAGAACAGGTGATTGGCTCTGCAGGTCCAACAACCAGTTACAGGATGGATACATATACTCCGGCTTTTATTAAGATGGGACTTAAGGGAACAATCGGAAAGGGCAATAGGTCTCAAGAAGTAATAGAAGCCATGAGAAAATACAAGGCGGTTTACCTTGCTGCGGTCGGTGGTGCAGCCGCCCTGATAGCAAAGACAATAAGGAAAGTCAGAATTATCGCATTTGAAGACCTAGGGCCGGAAGCCATACGTGAGCTGGAAGTAGATAACTTTCCTGCCATTGTCGTAAATGATACAAAAGGGAATGATTTATACAATATAGGCTCAGATAAATACAAGATACCGTCTTAAATTTACCTTATAAGCATGAAACATAATTGTCTCAACTTCACCCAATAATCATTTTCATAAATTGGATATTCAAACGACACAATGCATAAAGTTGCATCGAAGAAACGAATATTCCCGAAATTAGAAGCAATCAAACGCTATGCACCAAAACACTGGCGGATTCCGGTTAACACATTTCGAATTATAATACTATGTGCTTGTGTATCTATTCTTACACTCAGTCTTAGTCATGTCTCTTTAGCTGTTGAAGAAACATACCAGAGTGAAGAACACATAATTATCAATGAACTTGTTGTTAATAACAAGAATAAATACAAAACCGTAATATACGAAAACGAAGAAGAGGGAATATCAGAAATGAGGAAACTCATAAGCAATTCACAAATAGAGGAATGCTGGACATATTTACCCCACCATGAAAAATGGATTGAAATCGGATACATGGAAGAAGCAGAAAGAAAGATAAATGACCGCTATATTACCAAATCAAGACTTGATGTTCAGTTTATGGACAGGTTGATGAATGAAAACAACAATATGGCCGTGTATCATTTCCATTCGTCCTACTGCCTTTCTTTTGAAGATAAAATCAAAGAACGAAGAGAAAAAGGCCTACCTATGAATGATAATGAAATAGAAAAAGAAAGAATAAGGTTTTTAATCAAAAGCGCTTACCCTTCAATCTCTGACTTGATGAATATGGTAGGAAACTCAATGGAATTTTTCGAAAGAAATCCTGATGGAAATATCACATTTAAAATAGGTTCACATTATGGCATTACCGAGTATAACTTAACGGCAGAAGGAAGGGAACACTTTTACATTAATAATGCCTCTGAGCAAATGGCAAGAATAATAAGGATAAGTTCAACCGCAAATCTTGAAGCAAACGTCACAGGAGAAATTCTGGAACTAAATCCCAGAGAAACAAGAAATCCATTGTCAAGAATCAAGATGAATCCCAAACAAAAAAGAAATTCATTATCCAGATATAAGAATATAGATCCGGTATCCAGGGTTAAGAAATCAATTGAATCAATGAATGACGAACACTTAAGAGTAGCTTTCATACCGTATGAATAAAGTGAATAGATTCCGTTGATTAGTTGGCAGAATATCGAATAAACTGCCGCATTTACGACGCCCTTCCAGGTCTTATTTAATCGAAGGCATAATGTCCTAATGCAGCTTACGTTTATGAGGAATCGTTATGCTGGTTCTACTACCATTTAATAAATACAATAGAAAGGAGCTCTTCAAACTCTTCCGCTGGTACCGGGCGGCTATAGTAGTAACCTTGCACAGTGTCACAGCCATTTTGACGCAAGAAATCGACGTGCTTAAGATTTTCTGCGCCTTCGGCTATTACCTCCAGCTTGAGTCCTTGTGACAAACCGATGATAGCACGGGCAACTTCGCTTGCGTTTTTACTACTCTCAACCTCCTTGATGAAAGCCCTGTCAATCTTGAGAGCGGAAATTGGGAAACGGGTTAAGTAGCTCAAGCTGGAATAACCGGTGCCAAAATCATCAATGGAGATATGACATCCCAAATCACGAATCTGCTGTAGCTTGTTAATGTTGTCTTCTGTGTTATCCATAAGCAGACTTTCAGTGATTTCCAGTTCCAGGTAACGTGAAAGTAAGCCGAAATCTTCAAGCACAACCTTTATTTTGTCCACAAAGTCTGTTGCCAGTAATTGCCGGCCTGAAACGTTCACTGATACACGTATCGGCCGTAGACCCTTATCTTGCCATTGTTTGTTTTGACGGCACGCCTCCCGAAGCCCCCATGTACCAATAGGCTCGATGAGTCCGGTCTCTTCGGCTACGGGAATAAAAACTGCAGGAGAAATTATACCATTCTCAGGGTCCTGCCAACGCATTAATGCTTCCGCACCGACAATTTGTTGCGACTCGGCATCGACCTTAGGTTGGTAATAAAGAATGAACTCCTTATGCTCAATAGCCCGTCGCAGAATGCATTCCATTTCAATCCGCTTCTTAGCTTTCGTATTCATGTTGTTAGAGAAAAACTGATATTTATTACCACTTCCCTTTTTGGCATGACGCATGGCGCTTTTAGCATACGCAATCAGCTTGTCAACGTTTTCATCATCGGTGGGATAAAGACTGATACCAATACTAGCTGTTACAGTAACTTCTTGTCCCTTGATTTCAAATGGTAGTTTGATAGCTTTGAGTATCTTTTCCGCAATGGTAACACCATCGTCAGTGGCTGTCATCTGCAACACTATACCAAAGCAATCACCCTCAATGTGTGCAACTGTATCACTTCCACGAAAACAGCCTCTCAAACGCAATGCCACAGCTTTGAGTAATAAGTCACCGAAAGCATGACCAAGGCCGTCATTTATAATGAAGAAACGATCTAAACCGAATATAAGTATGGCTGCAGACTTGTTAACCCTTTTGGAAGTGATTAAAACTTGTTCCAGGCGGTCCTTAAATAAATGTTGATTAGGTAGACCGGTTAATAAATTGCATTGAGTATTATGCCTGACGTCTTTATCTAAGTCTCGATTCTCAATTACGTCACGAATAATCGTGACATAATTATGAGGTTGTCCTGTTTGCCCCGGTGAAATATGAATGGATGAATTAAAAAGACATGTCCCGCCATTTCTGTGGCGAATCTTTATTTCCCCCTGCCAGCAATCTTTAGTATCTATAGATCCCCTCATAGCGGAAATGATAGCCCTGTCCGCCTGTCCTGATACAAGTATTCCCAGGTCCTTTCCCAGCACCTCACTTGCTGTATAGCCGGTCATTCTTTCGAATGCCGGATTTACATGCTGAATCAGATTGTTGGCATCATAGACAATTACACCATGGTCAATATTGGCAAGAATGATATCAAATAACGCCTGTGTTTGTTGTGACATAATCTATTTCGTTTAGCAATATCTAATGGGATTATTCTATTCTATTATATTTTGTCGCTGCTCCAAAAGGCTCGTCAGGCCCTTTCGGCTCGTCCGTTAACGTAAACTCGTTTGCAGAGATGGAAATCTTAAAGTGTCTTGGAGGCATACGGCTGGCGAAGAAATCTCCTTTAAAATCAATCTTTATGCGGCCTTCTTCTACAAGTTTATAATTACCCTTTAACTTTTGACTCATACCTCTCTGGCCGGTGACAATAATTATCACAGTTCCATCATCATGAAATTCATAAGATTCTGTTTCTTTTATATTTATCCACTTGCCATACAGCTTTTTCTCCAACTCGATAAAAGGCCTTTGTTCTATCTCTCCAGTTATCTTAGCTTCTTCCTCTGATGGGCTGCCAGGCATCCCTCCATGTCCCAGAAGGTTAGACCACTTGCCAATCATACTTTTCTTTGCCGCCGCTAAAGATTCCTCATCTATGTTATCAGATTTTCCTGTTACTTTATAGACTGATTTTTCCGTTGCCGTTGTTTCCATCTTCACCGGACTGGCTTGGGGTGTGCTACGTTCCGTATTCTTCTTATCAACTTGTTCAGGCTCCGACTTAAGATTTGAAACGGACGGTTCGGGAATAATGGTATTATCTGTGGTTTTACAGCCATAAACAGCAAATAACACGAGCAGTGCGAAAAAAGAGTGACGTAATATAAAAT
>CAKKPF010000223.1 GCA_919901575.1 Candidatus Brocadiaceae bacterium | reverse complement strand
TGGAGAATATACAGACCTGCTTACCGGTTACAAGAGAAAAGAGGGTGATTATGATCCAAATGAACCTAGTGCCGGAGCTGAGCATCATTAATTTGTTGTGAGTAACTTAGTGTAATATTAAGGAGGGCAGCACAGAGGCTTCTAAACTGTGCTGCCCTTTTTTATGTTAGAGGGGGTAATGAATATGTTGACAACGATAGTTAAGGATACACGATTAAAGGAAAAAACGTGTAAACAGTTTCTTCCTGATAAGAGTGGACACTTTGGGAAATATGGTGGCAAATTCGTACCGGAAACCTTAATGCCGGCCCTGGAGCAACTTGAAAAGGAATATCTTAAGGCTAAAGAGGATCCGAAGTTTAATGAGGAATTAAAGTATTATTTGGAGCAATACGTAGGAAGACCATCTCCTCTATATTATGCGAAAAGGTTAACAGAAAAATTAAGCGGCGCAAAAATTTATCTTAAGAGAGAAGATTTAAATCACACAGGCGCTCACAAAATTAATAACACCATGGGGCAGGTCTTGCTTGCCATTAGAATGGGTAAGGAAAGAATTATTGCTGAAACTGGCGCAGGGCAACATGGCGTCGCCACCGCTACTGCAGCCGCAATGTTTGGGATGAGTTGTGATGTTTATATGGGAGAAGAGGATATACGGCGGCAATCCTTAAACGTGTTTAAAATGAAATTACTGGGGGCAAATGTGGTTCCCGTAAAAACCGGCTCGAAAACACTAAAAGATGCAACTAATGAGGCGCTTAGAGACTGGATGTCTTCAGTAATGTATACGCATTATATAATAGGTTCTGTGGTAGGCCCACATCCGTATCCAATGATGGTCAGGGATTTCCAGATAGTAATTGGACAGGAAGTAAAAGAGCAGATACAGAAGGCAGAAGGCCAATTGCCGGATTATATCATAGCATGTGTTGGGGGTGGTAGTAATGCAATAGGTATTTTTTATCCTTTCATTGAGGATAAAGATGTGAAATTAATTGGTGTGGAGGCAGGTGGCCTGGGCTTTGATGTGGGGCAGCATGCCGCTTCACTTTCCAGAGGTGAGAAAGGGGTGCTTCACGGCAGCTTGAGTTATGTGTTGCAGGATGACGACGGCCAGACATCTCAGGTTCATTCAATCTCAGCAGGTCTGGATTATCCTGGAGTTGGGCCTGAACATAGCTATTTAAAGGATACAGGAAGGGCTGAATATGTTTCTGTTACTGATGATGAAGCGGTAGATGCTTTCAATCTATGTACACGTCTGGAAGGAATAATTCCCGCTCTTGAAGCTTCTCATGCAATAGCATACACTGTTAAGTTTGCACCAACGATTGATAAGGATAAGATTATTGTGATAAATATTTCCGGCAGTGGAGACAAAGATTCTTTTGAGGTTGCCAAAAAAATGGGAATAGAGTTGTAATCAGTGACAAAAGGAGCCTGTCTAAGTTGAATAGGATTGATGCCAAGTTTAATGAATTACGAGAGAGAAACGAACCTGCATTTATTCCATTTATAACAGCGGGAGATCCTAGTCTGGATGCAACAAGGAAGTTAATTGTGGAGTTTGACAGAAAAGGGTCAGATATGATAGAGTTAGGAGTACCCTATTCTGATCCAATAGCAGACGGCCCTGTGATTCAATCATCTTATTACAGGGCACTTTCTGGAGGGGTAAAACTTTCAAACATCCTGGAGCTTGTAAAAGATGTCCGTAAGAAATCAGAAATTCCTATTGTTTCCATGATTTCACAGAGTATTCTTTTTAAGAATGGTTGCGAGAATTTTGTTAAAAGCGCAGTTAAAGCAGGATTTGATGGCGCCACAATCCCTGACCTTCCTGTTGAAGAGGCTGAAGAAATAATGGAAGCCGGTAAGAAGGAGGGGTTTAAGATAATATGCTTTATTGCGCCAACTACTACAAGCCATCGAATGGAATTAATTGTAAAAAAGTCTCAAGGCTTTCTGTATTATATTTCTGTTGTAGGTATTACAGGGGTAAGAAGCGAATTGTCTGCTGACATAACTGAAAATATTCAAAATATAAAAAAATCAACAAACCTGCCGGTTGCTCTGGGGTTTGGGATTTCAACTCCTGAACAGGCTAGAATGGCAGGGAAAGTTGCGGATGGCGTAATCGTAGGAAGTGCTATCATGAGAGAGATAGAGAAATACAGTAGTCAGGGTGATGATGTATTGGTTGATAAGGTGGGTAAGTTTGTGGGTAAATTGGTAAATAGTACGAAAAATAGAAATTAACTATTTTTGAATTATTGCCATAGTTTACTTTTCAGTTTGACAGGTTAGGAGTATGAATACGAAGAAACAATCTAGCATAGAGGAAAGCGTGTACCACTCAGGTGAAAACGGACGTCGCAACGTTCTAAAGATATGTTCCGTTGTCTTGACTTTTTTTATAGGCATTGCGTGCATACCGCCACAAAGAGGAATATCGGTGTTTCAGAATGATCAGCTATATTCGGGAGAACAATTGTTTCGCCAGCACTGTATTGTCTGCCATAGTTTCAAAGGTGCAGGAGGCAATTCCGCTCCTGATTTAACAGCGTATAATTCTAAGCCATGGCTTACTGGATTCATACAGGATCCCAATGCTCCTAAATATTATGGTAATACAAAGATCGACAAAATGCCTGAGTTTAGTCTGAAAAAAGAGGATTTATCCAATCTGGTAGAGTTCTTGCTTGCACAGGCTGATCAGGACAAAGAGATAGATCCTGTGCTGAAAGAAACCGGGAAAACGATTTTAGAAGAGAATGAGTGCTATAGTTGTCATACCTATGATGGAAAAGGAGGGAGCATAGCTCCAACGCTGGACGGCTTTGCTTCTGATAAATGGCTCAGGGGTATCATTGAAGACCCAGGCCAAGAGGAATTCTTTGGTCGATTTAGTGTAATGCCTGCATTCAAAGATAAGCTTTCAAGTGAAGAGATTGATAATCTGGTCTACTTTCTCCAGAATCTACGAAAGGAATCTCTTTAAAATTTAAATGGCACTTAAGCGACAGCAGTGGTTTAAATTTGACAGTTACATAAGGTATTTTGGCAGTTACAGTTATATGATTCAGCACCAAAATATTCTTTACTAATGAAGGAAAACTAACATTTCGAATATATTGGTAAAAGGAACAATTCGATCAACATGACATTTGTAAGCCATGTAAATATTGTAGCTTAAGTAATATATAAATAGAAACTAGTTTTCGGCATCTAGCTTGCTGAAATCGAATGTTCCAAAATGCATATTGCAGTTTGTTGTTTTTTGCAAGGATGGAGGTTCTTAAGGGATCTTAAGAAAGCTAAAAGTAGTGATTTCATATTGATTCGTTACTTTAGGAAAAAGTTTTCATTTAAGCTTGAATTTTTGGCAAGTTTTTGTTGACATATTTTTAGAAAATTATATAATCCACACTTCAAAAGAGAGGCTTTTAGAGTGATATTGAGTGAAAGGGGGTGCTTGTTTTTTTCACAAAGATTCATTTGATCAAAGAACTTCACAAACGTTTGTATTACAGTTCACGTTAGTTATTTTATATTTTAGTTAGTTAGAAAAGGAAGGGAGAAGGTAAAAATAAATGCTAAGAAGATTTAATAAGTTATTGATTGGATTGGTTGTGTTTGTAGCCGCATTCTGTTTTTACGAGAATTTTTCCGGTAAAGACGCTGAAGCGGTAGAAATCATCACACACTGGGTGCCGCACGAGGTTTACGGTATGCCTGGAGATCCTGACAATTCCGGTAAGGTTTTCTTTTCAGGTTTGTATGCTAAGTACATGGGATATCCAAAGGGAGCTCCTCCATATCCTGGAAAGTACTCCAAGTTTTGGAGAACACTTCCTGCGTATCGTTACTACATTCCTGATTACATGTATAACAGGGATGAAGTAAGGCCTTCAAACCCGATCAAGGGTCAGTTCAGACTGAAAGAGTGTCTGGGTTGTCATTCAGTAGTCACACCTGGTATCGTAAGAGATTACGAAAAGAGCGCTCATGCCAAGGCAGAGCCCAGCCCGACAGGTTGTGATACTTGTCATGGCAACAACCACCAGAAGTTGTTGATGCCGAGTTCAAAGGCTTGCGGTGTCAGTGACTGTCATGAAGAGCAGTACATTCAGAACTCACAGGGTGGTATCGGATCACACGCATCATGTTCAAGTTTTGCTCAGGTCGAGTGTGCATGGTCGATTGAAAGGCCTCCTGGAGATACGGCCGGATGTACATTCTGTCATACAAGCTCGGAAGAGCGTTGCAGCACATGTCACCAGAGGCATCAGTTCAGTCCTGTAGTGGCCAGGAAGTCAGAGCAGTGTAAGGCATGTCACTGGGGAAAAGACCACAGGGACTGGGAAGCGTATGACATTTCAATACACGGTGTTGTATGGCAGACCAACAAATGGGATCCTAATCAGTTTGATATGAGCAAGAAGCTGGAAGATGCTGATTATGTTGGCCCGACCTGTCAGTACTGTCATTTGAGAGGCGGTCATCACAACGTACAGAGGCTTTCAACAGTATATACAAGTATGGGTATGTCCAATGCTGACAGAGGCGCTCCTCTGTGGAAGGAAAAGAGAGACACCTGGGTATCGGTATGTGACGATTGCCATTCACCAAGGTTTGCAAGAGAGAATCTGCAGGCGATGGACGAAGCTTGTAAGGATGCAGGTCTGAAGTATACTGAGACGTTTAAGATAGCAGAGAATCTGCAGTTAGATGGAATGGGCGAGCCAATGCCTAAGGATCTCCATCCTGACTGGGCTGGTGAGCACGTCTGGAGTTTGAAGATTGGTGCTTATCATGATGGTCCAGGGTATGGCGGTGCGCAGGGTCAGTCCGGTGAGTTCAGGATGTCGAACTGTTCAGACATAGAAAGAATATGTTTTGAGAGCGTTGGATACTGGATGACGTACATATTCAAGGGAATGGCGCACGGTTCATGGAACGATGCAACGTATTGTGACGGTTCCTTTGGTATGGATAGATGGTTGGTGAAGGCCAAGGTAGCTTCGGAGCAGGCAAGAAGGTTTACTGCTCTTGAGAAGAAGGCAGGAATCAACTGGGTGCCGTCTGAGTTCTGGAGGAAGGGTGATTATATGAATGAGTTGTCAGGTGCGAAGATTGTTAAGGAGTTCCCTGGCAAGAATATATTCGATCTATGTCCTGAGCCAGGCTGGTTAGACACGCATCATGCGCCGGCGGCAGAGGTTGAGTACATCAACAGGAAGCTTGGTGAGTTAGGAATGAGCGCTGGTAAGCATGGCGTTCATCATTAATTTGATGTATATAGAAGTTTGAAGTACAGTGAAGGGAGCCGGGTTTATGCCTGGCTCCCTTATTTTTTAGTGGTGTTACAATAAGAAAACCCACCATCCTGGTGGGTTTTCTTATTGTAACATAAAATTTAGTTAAACTATTTGAGCACTTTTTGTGTATAATATTGTAATAATATTTCTTTTTTAATTTTTCAGGTAGGGAGTGCATGTTGACAATAATCATAAGCAAAATCAAGAAACAGGGCATATTAATTCCTTTGGCCATTCTAATGGCTTTAGTTGGTTGTGGAAAGCAGACAAACCACGTAGAAGTAGGTCAGACATTATTAGAACAGGGTAAGGTTGAGGATGCAGTAATAGAGTTTAAGAAAGCTATTAAAAGGGATACAAATTCGGCAGAGGCACACTTCGGTTTAGGCAATACTTATGTAAAAAAACAGGAGCTTGAGAAGGCGGTTGAAAATTACAGGAAGGCAATTGACATAAACCCTAAATATGTTGATGCTTATAAAAGGCTTTCAGAAACCTTTATAGAAATGGGTTCTCCTGATGATGCATTTGGAAGAAAGTATAAACCTGTTGAGCAAAATCCGGAAGATCCTATGGCTCGAATAGACCTTGGCGTATTTTATCATAAGTGGGAACAGACAAGAAATGCAATCACTGAATACGAAGAAGCGCTGAAGTTGGATCCTGATAACCCGTATATCTATTATAACTTAGCAGTTGCTTATCAGGATATGAATCTGTTTGAGGATAAAGCCATTCCTCTATATATGAAAACTATAGAATTACAACCAGGCTATGACAATGCACATTATAACCTGGCTGTGTCCTATCTCAAGTCAAACAGGCTGGAAGATGCAATGGCTGAATACAAGAAGACCTTGGAAATAAATCCAAATTACGCTCCGGTATACGTTGATTATGGGATGATACAACTTAAAGAAAAGAATTTTGATGATGCTATGAAAAACTATGGCAAGGCACTGGAGATTGATCCTGATAATGTAGAGGCATATTATCAAAAGGGTATAGTGTATGCCTTTCAGGAGAATTATGATGAGGCTCTAAAGATGAACAGGAAGGCGCTGGAGATTAACCCAAAACATATCAATTCTCAATTTAACATAGCTGTGGTATATCATAAAAAGGGAGAGTTAAAGAGGGCAATAGCGGAGTATGATTTGACACTGGAGATAGACAGGAACTACCAGGATGCCTATTATAACAGAGGCCAGATTTATGCATCATTGGGCAACAGACCTCAGGCGTATGGTGATTATATAGCTTACAGCAAGATATTGAAGGCAAAAACAGGCAAAGAGGGTGCGGCGCTTGCGTTACGAGGAATTGAAGATAAGGAGCAGATTCAGAGGTACCTTATTCCTAGTTTTAAAGACTGGTTATTGGAAAGTGGTGACTAGGGCAATGTTTTCTATATTTCAAAAGAGATATTGTTATTTATTTGTGGTTTTGTTGATTGGAATTGTCATTGGCTGTGATAATGCGCAAAACCATATAGAGCTTGCAGACAAGCTTATCCTTGACGATAAGCCGGACAAGGCTATTGAAGAGTTTAAGCGTGCTATTGAGTTGGATGAAAACATTGCTGCGGTTTATTACAAATTGGGAGATATTTATTTTAAAAAGGGAATGTTGGAGGAGGCTGCAAAGGAGTTTAGAAAGGCAATCGAACTGCGTCCGGATTATAATGAAGCGAATATGAAGTTGTCAGAGACGTATCATAAAATTGGGGTGCCGGATGACAAGCATATGATTTATACCAGAGCAATTGAAAGGGACCCGAAAGATTCAAAAGCCCGTATTAATCTGGGCATCTATTATCAACAAATGAAGAATATGGATATGGCTTTTGAGCAGTATAATAAAGTTCTTGAATATGATCCTTATAATGCAAGCGCCTATTTTAATCTGGGCGTTGCATATCAGGATTACAACTTACTTGAAAAAGCTATTTCCTCTTACGAAAAATCTATTGAGCTTAAACCCGGTTATGAAAAGGCTCATTTCAATCTGGGTATTGCGTATATTGCCACTGAGGAACATGATAAGGCGTTTAAGGAACTAAAAAGAGCAGACGAATTAAATCCGGGTAACAAAGATACGCATAGTAATTTAGGGCTGGTACATTATCTTAAGGGTAACAGCGAAGAAGCGATTAATGAATTAAGAAAAGCATTAGAATTAGACCCTGAAATGGCAGATGCGCATTATTTCCTGGGTGTGGTCTATGCCAGTAAAGAAATGTATAAAGAAGCTATTGAGGAGAATAAAAAAGTCATAGAGGTCAACCCTGGTTATGCTAATGCTCACTTTAATCTAGGAACTCTTTATCATATGCAGGACTTATATGCTGAGGCAATAGATGAATATGAGAAAACAATACAGATAGATCGTGGGTTTGCGGATGCTTATTATAATAAGGCAGCAGCGCTGGAGAAGCTGGGTAAGCCGGCAGAGGCGCGTGATGAATTTGAGAAATATAGAATGGTCAGGAAGACAGCCGGAGGCTCGCCAAGCCTTTTAGAATTTGAAGCGAAGCTTACCGGAGCCCTGGAAAGGGAAGAAGCCTTTAAGGGAATACAAAAGGAAATAGAAGAAGCTAAAGCCCTTGAAAAGATAAACGTTCTTAAAAAGGCCGAAGTCCTGGATGAAAAAGCCAAAGAATCTGTGACAAAGTAACGTACTGGAATTTATGTTCCTCTTAAACCCAGTGTTTTATGCGGCATTGCCGTAGCCGTCGTATAAAATCAGTAGCTTTTACACAAAACTATACAATCCTTGCCCCGGCAAGTCCATTTCACCATAATATTAAATTTTTTGATGTGAAAACAGGTAAGGAATTAGGATTGATCGCAGGACACGGTAGAGACATTAACGTAATGACATTTAGTCCTGATGGTAAATATCTTGCTTCTGCCGCGTGGGACAGGACAGTCAAGATCTGGGATGTTGATTCGTGGGAAGAGATAAGAACCTTAACCGGGCAAAAAGAGGAGATTAGCGGATTAGACTTTGCTAATGGTAGCACACTTTTAGTATCTTCTGCATACGATAGAAGTGTAATGATCTGGGATGTGGCGACTGGAGTAATGCTAAAAGAGTTGATAGGACATGGAATGCGTGTCAATGCCCTGGATGTAAGTCCCAATTCTAAATTCATCGTTTCTGCCGGCCGTGATACAGTTCTCGTCTGGAATCTTGTATCAGGAAAAAAACTGTGGGATTTAAACGGTCATAATTGGGGTGTTACCTCAGCAGTGTTTCATCCGGACAGCAGACTCATAGCAACATGTTCGTGGGGCGACGAACTAGTTATGTTCTGGGATGTAGAGACTGGTAAGCTTCTGAAATCACTACCGGGTCACTGGGATGCGCTTAGGTCTCTGGCATTTAGTCCAGACGGGAAGCTTCTTGCGTCCGGTGCAAATAATGGAATAATTTTGATATGGGAAATAGATTAGTTTCTTTCAGTAGTGTCCGGTTAGGATTTTGCACATACGGCTTTTTTGTACCAAAACTGTCGAAAGAGACGTAGGGCGAGGCTCTAGCCTTGCGCTTAATGTACGAAAGCGAACCTGAAGGATTGCCCTACGTGTTACACGCAAAAACCTAACCGGACAACGCTGAACAAATATAGTTTTTCGCTTGAATTTATAATCAAAATTTGCTACAATTCCGCCACTTTTTGTGGACATGTAGGGGCGTATAATTATACGCCCCTACAAACGAAACAACAAAACAGGAAAGATTGCTATGAAAAATAAGAGTATGTCATTTGTGGAAAGGAAGCAATATGGCATCGCTGTTGCGCTCACTCACATAATATCCATCCATTAAATTTTCTATCAGTGTATATGTGGATTCGGCCTCCGGCCTTCCCCGGGCAAAAAACGCCGAGGACTTTAATTCACTCTACATCGCACCATACATTTGCTACGGTAGGGTGGATTAAGCGCCTGTCCGCCGGTTTGTTAGGTGGGAAGCGAATCCACAATTATAAAACTGATCTATATAATCAAGGCCCGGAAGAGTACAGGTTTTTTCCTGCATGCTTTCGGGTTTTTTTTATAATTGTTCAATATCAAGTGAAATTAAGTAACCTTCCTTTCGGCCCGCCCGGCCAAGCCGTTCGGACGGGAAGGATTCCAGTGCTAAAGCCTGGAATCCCTGCGAAAGCA
>CAKKPF010000222.1 GCA_919901575.1 Candidatus Brocadiaceae bacterium | reverse complement strand
CTTTATTGAGAACACGCTCATAGGCTAACCTGTCGGCACGCTTACCATTAATTTCATAGTACCATGCCTTATCTCCACGTTTGCCTTTAACACCGTCAATAGATGTAACGAATATATAGTTGTCAACCTGATGCGTTTCTACCTGGGCAACAGACCGAAGCGCCTCCAGGGCGGTTATTCCTTCTTTCCATTGTGCCTCGGCTTCACGAGACTGACGTGTGTCCCCATAGTCGATTCCCACATTTACACTTTCCCCTGCACAGGCTACCGCACACAAAACGGTTAAGCAAATAAAAGCAACACTGATTCTGCTTATGATTCTCATTTCTCTATTCTCCTTCCTAAATAATTGATTTAAATATAAATATAACTGTATGCTGTAGTGGAAACTTTTTTACCCGACGTTTTGTTTGGCGGGCAGGTTTCCACTGCGACGGAGACCAAACGCAATATTCTTATATTTTGTACTCAACGTTTATTGGAAGCCTAAAGGCTTCCGCTACATGCTAAGTTTTATTCCAAAGAAGAACCTTGCCCCTGCTGACCTGAAGCCTAATATCTCATCGTATTGGATGTCTAACAGGTTCTCGGCTCTTGTGTAAAACTGTAAGTGTTCTGAGTAGTCGTATGACAATGTTGCATCAAGCTTGTGAACACCCGTGTTAGTCCTTATAGTCGGTCTTCCAGGAGGTGTTATTCCGCCACCATTTGTGCCGTCTCTGGAATTTCCAACTATTGTATCATCAACGTTTATGTTAAATTTGTCCAGGAAACGATAATTGATATTAACTGAACCCTGTTTGCGGGGCTGTCTGATCAATTCCTTCTTTGCTCCATCTCTGGTATTAGTCTTCGTAAATGTGCCCCTTACAGTTAACCCTTCAAATGGCTTGATTACGGCCTCTGCTTCAATACCCTCTGTTCTGACAAAACCAAGATTCTGTGCCCTGAAGACGAATCCGCCGGTATCAACTGCTTGAATTAGATTTGAGAACCGGTTATTAAAATAAGTTACGCCAAAGGAAACTTTATCTTCCAACAAGTATTGCTCAAAACCTACATCGTAACTCTCACTTTCTTCCGGTTTTAGTGTTGGATCACCAAAATTTGGAAAGAACAATTGGTTTAGTGTAGGTCCCCTGAACCCTTTTCCGTAATTGACCTTGAATTTTGTATCCGTTTCTTTCAGGAGATAGGCAATCGAAAACTTGGGATTAACATCCTTTCCAAATGTGCCGCTGTCGTCTATTCTCACACCCGCATTGAAGAAGAACCTGTCCCATAGTTTAAGTTGATTTTGAAAATACCATCCTCTATTTATTAAGACTCTGTCAAAAGTGCGGTTGTCAGCCGACTGATTTTCAAATTCAAAACCGAATACAAAAGTATCAATATCCCTGTATTTCAAAGTATGTTGCCAGTCTCCTGTGTAAATCTGTGTATCGAGACGGAATCTGGAATTAGTTTCCGCAGTACCCGGGTTTGGCCTGTCAATGCTTGTCAGGTCGGTATCGGCAAATGAGAATTTCAGCTTGTGTCCCCACCAGTCTGCCAGGGATTGATTGTATGCCGTATTCATGTTAAAATCTTCATTCTGTGAAAACCTGTTAGGGTCATGTCTGAATGCTCCGTCATCAATACCTACCATTGAATCGTTGTATCTCATGGTAGCCTGAATATCTGTTTTTTCGTTAATTTCATACCCGAACCTTGAGGAGATATTAGTCTTGTCATAATCATCATCAGCCCCGCGCCCGTCGCTGTCAATCCTTGCAACATCAACAGAATAATTAAATTTCTTTATACTTCCGCTTGAGCTGATTGACTCATTGTACGTCCTTTCGGGTGTTCCGAACTCTGAACGGATACCGAATTTCGGCCTGCCTTTACCCTTCTTCGTAACTATATTTATCAAGCCTGCCATTGCATCAGAACCGTAGAGAGTGCTTTGAGGTCCCCTTACTACTTCTATCCTCTCTACATTATCGGTTGTGAGATTCGCGAAATCGAAAAATCCCTGGGTGGGACTGTTTACCTGTACACCATCAATCATTACTAAAACCTGGCTTGTGCTGGAGCCTCTTATTGTCATCTCAGTTTGCCGACCAATAGAGCCGGACTGGCGTATGTTCAGGCCGGGCACACTGCGAAGGGCCTCGAAAACAGTTGTTGCTTTTTGCTGTGCAATTTGCTCATTTGATATAATAGTAACTGAATCAGGCAACTGGCTGACCGGCGTTTCTGTCCTTGTTGCTGTTACGATGATTTCTTCTATATCTTCTTCTTTAAACTCAGAAGACTTAACTTCTTCAAGATTTTCAGAATAACCGATGCTTTGTAAAAAAATGAAAAATGATACAAAAAATATAACTAAATAATATTTCATTTTTGTTTGTATATGCTTAAATTAGCGCCCTACGGGCGGACTACAATTACTAACTGTACCCCGCTTAGCGGGGTGTAGCGGAATGGCTTCAGCCTTCCATGTCCACCGGCCTCCGGCCCGTAAGACTCCGTCTCGTAGAGACTACGTCTCGGAGAGGGCGCCTACGCCCCGGAGGGCTTACTAACAAAAAGATGGTTATACGAACGTTTAATTGGTATTGAATCCGTTGTGTGTGGAGGTTTGCCCGCCTGACAAGTCTTTCGGGCAGGAAAACCTCCGCTACAGATACAATAAAAGTCTAAAGACTTAACTCCAACAAAGGAATTTACCCTTCCCGCCCGTACCGAACGGTACCTGCCCGAATAGGTACAGGCGGGCGTTCGGGCGGGTAGGGTTTTATTTGAGACATTGCAAACACAACATTGAAATTCCTATGCATTAAAATAATAAAACCCGAATCTTCGATGGGAAGATCCGGGTTTTATTATAAATGATAAAAAACGTATCCTGCCTCCACCTTCTTTACCTTCGAAGAGTTAATGTGAAGTATTTACGGGCAGGTCTTCTGACTATCGGGTCATTCTAATGACTGCGCCTTCCCACCCCGGTCAAAGCCGGGCGAAGTGGCCTGTTATCACGAACTGAATCGTAACATGCAGTCTTAGTAGCCGATTACAGCGGCGGGTCCGTGCCCTTTAAGGGACTTCCCTATTATATCGCAATATGCGAACACCCGTAAACGGAATTCAAATTTTCAAAGTACATTACAAAGCGAGTGTTTCTACGAGTTGTGGAATATATAAGCAATAAGAATTATTGTCAAGTAAAAATGCCTTAAATGCCTTAAATACCTCAAGACATTTCTTTATGTGAAAAGGATATAAATACTTAGCTACAATTAGATTGTCAAAAAATATTATTGGAATTTTAAATTTTACTGTATAAAAAACTTGACAATTAATAAGGATTATTTATATTAAACCGTTCATACATTCCTTATTCTAATATGAATGTTCAAGGAATCGAGTCGGGTTTCGTTAGTATAGAAACAATGTTAATATTTTTATAATAATAGGAGGAAGCAATGAAGGCAATAGTAGATGCTGATGAATGTACCGGTTGTGAACTTTGTACGCAAACATGTCCGGAAGTTTTTGAGATGGAAGATGACATAGCTGTCGTAAAAGGTAAATCCGTTCCAGGCGATGCAGAGGAAACCTGTAGACAGGCAGCCGAGGAGTGTCCTGTTGAATGTATAACTATTGAAGATTGATTTCTTGCAAAGTCTCGGATAAAGCGAGACACAGAGATTAAAAAAATATAAAAAAGCTTTAACGCAGAGGACGCGGAGAAAACCTTCTGTCCGACTGTAGAACAGTCGGACAGAATTTAAACATGTCAAGGGTAAGTTGTAGGGTGGATTAAGGACGGCAGGACGAATCCACCAATTACCTGATCTGTTGTCCATGATTTTCTTGTCTTTATCTTTTTGATTTGATTTATATGTGGCAACTGTAAAGGTGGATTCGCTTCGCTCCCGCCCGGATGACTCGGTCGGACGGGTAATCCACCCTACATATTAATATTTTTAAAATTTTCTTTGCGACCTTCGCTCCTTTGCGGTGAATCGTTTTCAACATTCCTATATCAACTTTTCAGCGATCTGAACTGCGTTCAAGGCTGCGCCTTTTAGTAAATTATCGCTCACGATCCACATGTTCAATCCGTTCTCAACAGAATGGTCTTTCCTTATTCTTCCAACGAAGGTCTCATCTTTGCCGGCGGCATCACTCGCCATCGGATATATCTGATTTGACGGATCATCAAGGACTATAACGCCTTCCGCCTTGCTTAATAAGTCCCTGGCCTGGTCGGCGCTCAACTTCTCTTCGGTTTCTATGTTGACCGACTCGCTGTGTCCCCTGAATACGGGCACCCTTACGGTGGTTGTGGTTATGCGGAAGGAACTGTCATCCAGGATTTTCCTGGTTTCGTTAATCATCTTCATCTCTTCATCTGTGTAACCATTTGGCAAAAAGGCATTGCTCTGTGGTATTTGAGGCAAGACGTTAAATGCCATCTGATGGGGAAATATACTGCGGTTAAATTCGCCCTTATCAGCAAGTATATGTTCGGATTCCTTCTTTAATTCATCCAGCGCCTTGAGTCCTGCTCCGGACACTGCCTGATAGGTTGAAACTACCACCCTTCTGATTTTTACAGTATCATGTATCGGTTTTAAGACTAAAACGAGTTGTATAGTTGAACAGTTCGGGTTTGCAATTATACCGTTGTGTCCTGGAATCTTGTCTGCATTCACTTCCGGCACCACTAATGGCACGCCTTCGTCCATTCTGAAGGCGCTGGTGTTATCCACAACAACGCAATTTTTCTCTATGGCATAAGGCACAAATTTCCTGCTTATGCTGCTTCCGGCGCTGAATAGCCCGATGTTCATATCTTCAAATGAATCCGCAGTCAACTCCTGTACCGGCACCTCTTTTCCACGAAAGATTACGTTCTTTCCCGCCGAGCGGCTTGAGGCAAGAGGCCTTAATTCGTCAACAGGGAAGTTTCTTCTCTCAAGCACCCTGAGCATTTCTGTGCCCACAGCGCCGGTAACCCCGACTACTGCAACATTAACTCCCATTTAATTTTACTCCTTTTATTTAACCCTGATTAAGATATCATCGCTAATTCCTAACTTTTTCTTCATGTTATGAATCTGGGATAAAAACCTCCTGGCGTCTTCCGGATAACCGGCAGTCGGCTTGATGTCTGGTATGTTTTCCTGCCAGAAGGCATTGAATAATTTTATAAATAGTTCACGGATGTATTTACTGAACATCGATGCAAGCGCCGTCGGAAAATGCTTTGAGTCTGCGCCTGCAATAAAAGATACATCCATCTTTCTATCTGCATTATTAATATTGTAGGTTGACAACGGATTTCCTTCTGTAATTGAGTCTACTTTACATCCTTCAAAATCCTGTGCCAGCAATCCTTCGTAATAGTTTCTTCCTCCGTGCTTGTCTATCAAGACTTTTGGTTCGTGCTTCCCGTAGTGTTCAAAGATTTCCTTAAGGTGCCTTATACAGCTTTTAAAGAGGAGCAGGGACTTGTTGCCGTCAAGCTCTATTTGCCTGTTTATCTCGGATACACAAAGAAAATGGCTCTTTATTTCAAGTACGGTTACGTCCTGCAAGGCTGCAGTGTGTCTAAAGTTGTCTGCATAATTCATGATTGCAGACACATTCGATGCAACCGGCAGATCAAGATCCTTTCCCTTATACCATGGGTATTTGTCAAATACTCCTTCGTCATACTCAGATAATAATTTCAGTAAATCGGAAAATTTTGTTACCGGGCCTTTTGTATGCCAGATAAATGATAAAACCGCCTCTTCCAGAAATTTTAATCCGGTTTTTTGCTGATATAACTTTTTGCTGTCGCCAACTACTATGCGGCTTCCACGCCCTTGAATCTTTTCAGAAACGGCATCTTTAAGGATATGCCATATGTTTGTCTCGTGGTGATATTCCGCCGGTATCTCCATCACGACCTTTGATAATACAAATGGGCCTAATGTGGGGCCATATCCGGCTTCATCAATACCTGCGACTATTGGCATTTTCTAAAAAACTCAGTGTTGTCCGGTTAGGTTCTTGCGTGTGTTCCATTAATTGTCCAAAAGCTGTCATTCCCGCATTCTTTTAGCGGGAATCTAGGATAAACGGGCATTTAGATACCCGATAAAGGCATTCGGGTATGACAAAAGCCACGCATGCAAAAACCTAACCTGACAACACTGTAAAAAACTGTGAATATCGTATAAAATATGGATTACTCAAGGATTATAACGCGTTGGCATAAAGTGTCAAGGGCACATTTGCGATTTGTGAGAAACGGAACATACATCATCATTCCCATGGCAAGAATATGGATATTTGGAAAAGGCGCTATGAGGAAATTAAGATATTGGAGAAAGATATGGGGTAGTACATAAAGTGAGGTGGAGTAAGCGCCTGGTTCGCTACGCTTTACTCTAATTATGTTGTACTGTTACCACACAACCTCTGGTTCCGGTATCAAGTATTTCTATATTGGGCATGGACGAGTATCAAACCCAAACCCTTTCTCTTTAATGACCTTTAAACAGGCATCCACCACTCCTGAATCATAACGGACGCCTTTATCCTTAGAGATTTCCTCTAACGCTATGTCTATGCCGAGTGCCGGACGGTAGGGACGGTGAGACGCTATTGCCTCAACAACATCAGCCACACGCAAAATCCTTGCTCCCAAAAGAATGTCTCCGTTCGACAAACCCGAAGGATATCCGGAACCGTCCATGCTTTCGTGATGCTGATGCACAATATCTGCAACCGGCCATGGGAACTCTATTCCTTTCAATATGTCATAACCAACCTGAGCATGGGACTTCACAATATTGAACTCATCCTTAGTCAGCTTGCCGGGCCTGCTCAGAATTTCGGCCGGTATATGCATCTTGCCTATATCATGGACAATTCCCGACATACGGATTCCTTCGATCTGATCCTCTGACAATCCCATCTCATCTGCTATAGCACAGGCAAGGAGGCTCACACGTTGTTGGTGACCGGACGTATAAGGGTCTCTCTGTTCAACCGTAAGTGCAAGTGTATTGATGACGCCTTCCATGGCCATTTTTAATTTCTCAATGCCATGCTTTACTTTTTCTTCAGCTTCCTTACGCTCGGTAATGTCTCTGATTATGCCTACTGCATGCCATATGCCTTTCAACTTTACGGCAGAAATAGAATGCTCTATCGGGAATTCGGTACCGTCCTTTTTAATGGCCGTTAATTCAACTGTTCTTCCAACAAAAGGTCCCTGCCCGGTGTTCCTGAATCTTTTAAATCCCTCCAACAATCTTTCTTGAAGATGTGAGGGAACTACTAATTTATGTAAGCTTTCCCCAACCGCTTCCTCACTTGAATAGCCAAATTCCCTTTCAGCCGCTTTGTTCCAGAATGAAATATTTCCTACGTTGTCTACCATAATAATTCCTTCATTAGCGGTATCACTTATTGCCCGAAACCTTTGCTCACTTTCCTGCAGTATTTGCTCCATTTGTTTACGCTCGGTAATGTCATCGGCAACACAAATAAAGTATTTTGGTCCCCCATCAGGTTTATGCACGATTGAAATGGTTAGATTTACCCAAATAACCGTGCCATCTTTCTTGAGGTAACGTTTTTCCATTGTATATGCCTTGATTTTTCCATCTAATAATTGATTGGCCAAATTGGTATCAATTTCGAGTTCATCGGAATGTGTGATGTCCTGAAATGTTAGTTTCAACATTTTATCTTCTGAATGTCCAAAAATATCACAAAAGTGTTTGTTTATCCTGAGAAATTGTCCATTGGGTGCAACATGAACAATTCCCACTCCTGCATGCTCGAAGGTCCTTCGAAATAGTTCCTCACTCTCTTGCAGTGCATTCTCTATCTTCTTGCGCTCGGTAATGTCCCTTGCAATCTGTACAATGCCATTGCATCTTCCTGCCTCATCAAATCTGGGAAAACATGACATGAAGAAAATGCCGCCCATACATTCAGCTTCCTCTTGTGCCGGTTTTAATGTCTCCTTACACCTTAGTATTGAACATCCCGGTAAGGGTTCATTACGGCCATGATAGATCTCGTAGCATTTTCTTCCTATAATGTCTTTAGGTTTAACATTCAATTTGACGGCAAGCGCCTTATTGCATCTGATGACGTTGGAATCCACATCGTATATGCTGATCAGGTCTGAAATGGCATCAAATGTACTTTCCCAGTCATTCTTTCCATTAAATACCTGTTGCAACAGTTTGCGGTTTTCATATAATAATGTTTGCTTTTCAAGGGCTTTTCTAAGGGTCATTTTCAGCTCTGGTATTTCGCATGGTTTGCGAAGATATGAAAAGGCATTTTTGTTCATTGCCGCTATTACACTGTCAATTTCTGTGTAAGCGGTGAAGATGATTACCTCCGTATCCGGAGAAATCTCCTTAATCTTTTCCAGAGCTACTAACCCATGTGCATTTGGAAGTTTCTTGTCAAGCAAGATGACATTATAGAACTCACTTTCTACTTTTTTCACACCATCTTCTGCAGTATAAGAGACGTCTACTGAGTAACCTTCCAACTCAATTATATCCCTCGTACTTTCACAAAGGGCGACATCATCGTCAATTATGAGTATTTTTGGATTGTCCATTTTATTATTACGGATTCTCTCGCAGGCGCAAAGCCCGCAAAGTAAGATAAAAGAAATTCTTCACACAAAGACACGGAGATCACAGAGTGAAGACAAATTTAAGAATCCGGGGATTGAGAAACCAGATCTTCGCCTTTCCAATATTCAATCATTGTCTGCCATCTACTATCTATTGTTTTACTTCTTCGTGATCTTCGTGTGAGAATTTTGTCTTTTACTATATCTGTTTTCTTTCTGCGAACTTAGCGCCTCTGCGAGAAACCAGGTTGTTTTTCCTGCTCCTGGATTCTTTACTTACTTATGTGAAACTACTTCATTCAATCTAATCACTAATCTTAAGGCTTCATTGATTTCTTTTGCTGATTTAAAATAAGCCGAAACATCTTCATCTAATCTAAAAACGTGCTTGGCAAAACGATTTGGTTTCGACCTGGCAAAATCTTCTTTTTTTAATTCAGGCATTTCTTCATCTGGCATTCCGTCTTGGTGTTTTTTATTATCCCATTCAAATTCCATAAATCAACACTCTTTCCTTACCATTTATGTATATTATCTTCATCTATTTCTCATTCCTCCGAACTCTACACTCCGAACTATTAAAGTGTCAATCAGCAATCCCCAATCCCTCACGCCGCCAACACTTCCTTCAACCTCTTTCTCGATATTTCATTAAGGAGCTTGAGGATGTCTTGAATTTCGAACGGCTTCTCTATAAAATTATTAATTTGTCCGGCTTTATCAAGCAATGGTTGAAATTCTTTCTTATAGGCGGACATCATGATGATGGCACATTTATAGCCTTGTTTCTTGATTGCCTCTGCCACATCCAACCCGGTTTCTCCATCAAGTTTCATGTCCAGCAGGATAATTCCATATTTTCGCTTAGAAAATGTCTTAATTGCCTCTTGCGCATTGTTGACAACCGCCACATCATAACTATGAATTTCAATAGCATCTTTAAGGGAGTCGCAGAATGCTTTATCGTCATCTACTATAAATATTGTTTTTAAGATTTCCTGCTTCTTCAAGAAACCTATTATCTTGTCTATATCAAGAGGTTTTGATAATATATGCAGCGCCCCGTTTGCTCTAGCATGATTGACAAGCTCGTCTTCCGCATAGGCCGTTATCATGACGACTGATGTCAGGGGAGATTGTCCTTTGATTCGCTTGAGCGTCTCCACTCCATTCATTCCTGGCATCCTGATATCCAGAAGTATAGCGTCAATATTTTTTTTCTTAATTATGCTTAGCGCCTCCCTGCCGCTTGTGACAAATCCTGCATCGTAGCCCTTTGCATTCAAAACATCAGTCAGGGTGTCGCCAATGTTAGGATCATCATCCACGATCAGTACAGATAATTTTTTCTTCATTTTACTTTCCCCCATTCGGATTTATGATTAGTCATTAGTCTGTTAATTTTGTTGGGTCTGCTCCCGCCTGACCAATCAGTTCGGGTAGGTCGCTTGACCCAACCTACGTAACCAGCCGATACGTGTTTCGTATTCTGTAGGATGGGTTAAGCGGAGCGAACCCATCAAACCTTATTCAATATCCATGCCTTTAAGTGAATCCGGTTCACTACACCCCCAATCTCTTTCATACAATCCATGTTTGACTGCCCTCTCGAATGAACTATGTGGCCAGTCACCCGGTCTCTCCACAAGGCCATGTTTAACAGGATTGTAATGAATATAGTCCATGTGTCTTTGCCAATCCTTTTCATCACGGATTAAATGTTCCCAATAGCGTCTCTGCCATACAGTCTTTTCGTTTTTACTTATTCGTGACTGGTTTTGAGCATCTTCAACACTTATGCAAGAACGGCTGAAGAAGTGTTTAATCAAGCGCCACCTTGTGGCAAAATCACAGTCATTTGCAGGCAATTGCCACATACAATGCAAATGATTTGGTAATACAACAATTCCTATAATCTCAAATGAGCGTTGACGTTTTACGTATGCAAATGCCTTCCGTAATCGTGAGATATTATACGGTATCGTTAGGATAGGTTGTCTTTTGTATGTAACTACCGTGAAGAAGAAACAACCGCCAGGATACCATACTCTACGATATTCCATTTCTGGTTATTTGCTAATTAAGATCAATTTTGTTGGGTCTGCTACGCTTGACCCAACCTACGTAGTCAGCCGATACGTGTTGCCTATTCTGTAGGATGGGTTAAGCGGAGCGAACCCACCTTTATTATATTCAAATTCCATAAATCCACACTCTTTCCTTACTATTTATCAGTGTTGTCCGGTTAGGTTTTTGCATGCGTGGCATTTGTCATACCCGAATGCCTTTATCGGGTATCTAAATGCCCGTTTATCCTAGATT
>CAKKPF010000221.1 GCA_919901575.1 Candidatus Brocadiaceae bacterium | reverse complement strand
ACCCGTCCGAACGGCATTGCCGGGCGGGCAGGCGGGTAGCCTGCGTTTTTCATCACTTGATGTGGCTACGTAAGTTACGCAACCTCAAGGTTGCGGCTACAAAATCGCTCAATTTGGGTTGCAATTAGGCAAATCTGACCTATTCTGCTTTCTCCTTCTCCTCAGATATCCTGCCCCCAGTCCTGCCAGACCAATGCCCAGTAGGGCAATAGTCGCTGGCTCAGGGATGGGTTTTCCTCCATCGTCACTGCTATCATCACTACCATCGTCACTACTTTTATCGTCACTACCGCCAGCAAATATCTTCTTGTGTGGCGTGTCATGCACTACCACAAGCATTGCTTCATCGAATCCTTTGTCACCGAACACATCGCCACTCACCTGGACTTCATAGACCACTTCAAATAACCAATCTGCTAATGCTGCATCTGTCACATTGTAGTTTGCGCCTGCTTCAGGAGAGTCAGAATCTTTCCCGAAAAGCTCAGGGTTACTTAAGCCAAAAATCTCATAATTATACTCAAGTGATGTGGCAACTTTTATGACATCGGATTCAGAGCCTTCATTAACGTCGCCTTCACCGTCTGTAACTCCGCCTGATCTAAACGGTGGTTTATCTTTTTTACTACCAAACCCATGAACGTAATCTAAAACGATATCGAGAGCCGTATCGCCAGTCATGTCAGTAAATTTAATCTGTGCCGAATCACTATTTAACAGATCCTGAAATCTGTGTTTATTGCTGCCCCAACCAATGGAATTGGCGCCATAACTGTTATCAACCAATGTCAATGGTTGAATGAAAGCCAGAAACACGTCTCCGGTCGCCGCATCCTGGGCCGTCCATAACTCTCCAGTGGCAATACCGCCATCGCTCAAACCGAAACCAACAGAGCCCCCACTCGTGTAACCTTCACCAACCCCATCGAACCGACCGTTTATTATGGGTAATGCGGACACAGATGACACGGCCACCATATTCAGCACGGTAATTGCTATTATGCACATTACAAAACGTATCTTCATAATCACACCTCCTTCATAAGAAGTTCTTTCTCTTTGCGGATCAAACTTATTTTGAATTAATCAATAAGCAAACATCCATATATTCTCTTTTCTTCCCAGGCATGTCAATCATCAGCAAACCGGTTGCGCCCGGAAGCCGATTATTAACTTTTTTACTTTTAATCATGTCACATTTATCAATGAATAAAGCCACCATAGATCCTTCTAACGTACTCTTCCTCCCAGAAGACTAACGTTCACGGTCCGCCAGAGGATTTTCATATCGAGCATCCAGCACATTTTCCTTATATAAAGAATGT
>CAKKPF010000220.1 GCA_919901575.1 Candidatus Brocadiaceae bacterium | reverse complement strand
GTAAAACTGGAGGATTTTCAGACCGGACAGATATATCCGCATGAACATACGCTTGCAAAGCCAAAAGAAGACCGGATGAATTTGATGAAAGCTTGTAATGCAAATTTCAGTCAGGTATTTACCTTCTTTGAAGACGAAGACAGTAAAATATCAAATCTCTTGCATAAAGTGTCTGAAGAAGCAACCGCAACCGGCTTAAGGCCAGACGTTGATTGTACAGATACCTTTGGTATAAAAAATTTACTCTGGGTTATAAAGGGCAGCGCTATTATTGAAGAAATATCGTCACAAATGAAGAACAGGGCATTGTTTATAGCAGATGGGCATCATCGCTATGAAACAGCCCTGTTTTACAGAGACCTGATCAGGGACAAAGAAGGGACATCGAAAAGTAATAATAACATTCCATCTGACTACGTAATGATGATGTGCGTTTCTATGAAAGACCCCGGACTTCAAATTCTGCCAACGCATAGATTGGCAAGGAATATAAAAGATTTTGATCCGGAAAAGATAAGAAAATCCCTGAATGAGGTTTTTGAGATAAGCGACATGGGGAATGATTGCAGTACAGAAACATTGATGCAGAAACTCGGCGAAGATGCTCATAAGCATAAGCTTGCCATGTACATGGGTGGAAGCGATAAAAAGTTCTATATACTGACGCTGCGTGATGAGAGACTTCTCGATCAGATTTTAACGGGCGAATATACTGAGTGGAAGTCTATTGATACCGGAATATTACATGGAGTCATATTTGACAGGATGCTTGGCATACAGGCAAAAAATATTTCAAAATCGGAAAGTGTCAAATATATTCAAGGTGTAAAAGACTCAGTTGTATCCGTAAACAAAAGAGAATACCAGATAGCCTTTTTCCTCAATCCTACAAAAATAGGCCAGATAAGAGACATTGCGGTCAAAAGACACAAGATGCCGCCCAAGGCAACATATTTCTACCCTAAGCTAATGACGGGAATGGTAATCAGGCATATCTCCGACACCTAGGAACTGGCAATAGACCAGGTGTTACATAATATTTGTTGACTTTAAACTGAATTTTAACTAAAATACTCGAAAATTGAGACTTATCAAGAGTGGTGGAGGGACTGGCCCTGAGAAACCACAGCAACCGGTTTTGACGGAAAGTCAGGATGTTGGTGCTAACTCCTACCTGTTAGGGGAAGATAAGATAAGGATACTGCGAAGCCTCTTCTTATCTTATGGTTAAGAAGAGGCTTTTTTATTTATATCTTGGAGGCAAAAATGAGTTTTGTTAAAGGTCTTAAATGCAGAGAATGCGGGAAAAATTACCCAAAGAAAGCTCTTCATGTTTGCAGCTTCTGCTTCGGACCGCTGGAAGTGGATTACGAATATGAAGAAATAAAAAAAGTAATCAGCAGAGAAAAGATTGAATCACGAGGAAAAACCATGTGGAGGTACAAGGAACTTTTACCCCTTGATAATGAGCCTACTGTGGGAACACAAGTCGGGTATACGCCATTGGTAAAGGCTGATAATTTAGCTAAAAGTCTTGGCGTTGATGAACTATATATAAAAAATGATTCAGTAAATTTTCCCACATTTTCTTTCAAAGACAGAGTCGTATCTGCGGCCCTTTCCAAGGCCAAAGAACTCGGCTTTAAAACAGTTGCATGCGCTACAACCGGCAACCTGGGAAACTCTGTTGCCGCACAGGCGGTACAGGGCAACCTTGAAAGCTATATATTCATGCCTGCCAATTTAGAACAGGGAAAGGTTATAGGCACTTCAATTTATGGAACAAACGTAATTGGCATAAACGGCAATTATGATGGCGTAAACAGGATGTGTTCAGAGATTGCAGATAAATACGGTTGGGCCTTTGTAAACATCAACATCCGCCCCTATTACGCCGAAGGATCTAAAACATACGGTTACGAAATTGTAGAGCAGCTTGGGTGGAAGGCTCCCAAACACGTAATTGTACCTATGGCAGGCGGTTCACTGATAATCAAAATAGGTAAAGCAATAAAGGAAATGGCAAAATTAGGGTTGATTGATGGTTCTGATACAAGCCTTTATGGCGCTCAGGCTTCCGGATCTTCACCGATTTCTACCGCAGTCAAAAACGGAAGTGATGTTATTAAACCTGTAATCCCGGACACGATAGCACATTCAATCGCTATTGGAAATCCCGCAGATGGTTATTATTCTATAAAAGCCATTCATGAGAGCGGCGGCTGGGCTGAAGATGTTTCTGATGATGAGCTGATTGAGGGAATAAAACTACTGGCATCAACAGAGGGAATTTTCACGGAGACTGCGGGAGGCGTAGCTGTGGCCGTGACAAAGAAACTTTTAGAACAGGAGAGAATACCAAGGGATGAGTCTATAGTAATCAGTATTACCGGCAACGGCCTTAAAACGCTGGAAGCAGTATTGGACAAAGTAGAGAAACCACGTGTTATTGAGGCAAACATAGAAAGTTTTAATGAAATCATGGAAAAAAGAGAGGCTTGCATTGTTTAAACTCCTTATTGACAATGTATACGAGATTAAATAAAATGCAAAGCAAGTCCAGTAAAATAATAATTACAACAGTAAAAAATTAAGAATAATATTTCAGAGATAACTTATTTAAAAGAAAGAGGTATCGTCATGCCGGTTAAAGTAAGAATCCCTACCCCATTAAGGTCATTAACAAATGGAGAAGATGAAGTTACTGTTGAAGGCAAATCTATTAAAGAAGTAATTGATAATCTCGAAACTAATTACAGTGGATTTAAAGAGCGGCTTTGCGATGAAAACGGAAAAATTAGAAGGTTTATCAACTTTTACCTTAATGATGAAGATATAAGATTCAAAGATAATCAGGACACTCCGGTCAGTGATGGAGACCAAATTTCAATAATACCGGCAATCGCAGGGGGCGTTAGTTAGTTGAAAGTCCATGGAGGGATCAAACTTAATTTTTCTTAGATATATTTTATCAGGTTATTATTTTTGATGTTCTTCAATCAGCTCCTTAGGCACACTTATATCCGACACAATCAATTCTCCGGTATATTCCCTGCCGCATTCCTTAAAAAAGCCAGCCTTGGCAGCAACGAATGTAACTGTCTTAGTTGCTTTCACCGCTGCTCCAAGCACAACACCTTCGTCACAATCCAATCCGGAAGGTATGTCGACAGATACAACTGGTATGTTTGTTTCATTAATTTTCATTATGAGAGACCTTGCAGGCTCTCTTACTTCACCACTTAAACCCGTCCCAAATATTGCATCAACAATTATATTACAATCTTGAAGCTCTTTCCCAATCTCTTCTATATCACCTTCTTGTAACTCTTTTATTTTCAAATTCATATTCAGCAAAATTTTCAGGTTCGTTGAGGCATCACCATCTGCAAGGACATTAGATATCCTGGTTAATAAATATACAGAAACATTTACACCTTTATTATATAAATGTCGGGCGATCACAAAACCATCTCCGCCATTATTACCTTTTCCACAAAAGATTACAACTTTAGCCTTTTTTGGCCTGGGCATCATTTTTAAAATCTCTTCTACGACATTTCTGCCTGCATTTTCCATTAATATAATTCCTGGAATTTCATATTCCTCAATTGCCTTTCGGTCAATTTCTCTCACCTCGTCCCGCTTTAATGCCCTTTTTGTGCTGTCCATAAAACAAACCTTTCTATGAAAGAAAACCCATAGAGCGGCAAAGCCGCAACTAAGTTTGAAGTATCGTGAACGGTTACGAAAATTCTTTGTTGTCCATAACTTTAGCTCACTTTAAACTTCCTGTCCCCGCCAGAACGACCTTGCCCGCCCGGATGAATCCGTTCGCCAGCCCGACAAAGCCGTTCTGGCGGGGACGGGTCGGTAATTTTAACTTTTTATGAGACTCAAATGTCAAATATTTGTCTCACAAATCACTTTAGATGTCAATACTTTTAAAATCTCCCTTTTCTAAAGGGAGATGTGGGGGATTTAAAAAGGGTGAGGTGGACTTATAGACAAATCAACTGCAAAAACTACTTGACGATACATCTTATTTCTTTTAATATTTATATCGTACTTATTTTTGCAATTTTTAAAATAGGTGGTAAAAAATGGCAAAAGTCAGATGTCCGGGTAGTATGAAAACCATGGTACCTGAACCACTGGAAAGAAAGTGCCCGAAATGCGGCAGTATGATTGAAATATGGAGCGATGAGGAAAAGGCCGACTGTAAATGCGGCGCAACTGTATTTAAAGACGCTGCTCCTACTTGTGTTGTATGGTGCAGCGCTGCAGAAGAGTGTCTGGGTGACATTTTTGATGTTAAAAAGTTGAAGGAAGATGCAAAGAAGAAAGCGGCGGCAGAAGGAAACCCTGAGTTCGTTGCTCAAGTAGGAGAGAAAATCAAGAAAGAGAAAGATATAAACTGTGCTGAGATACAAGAGAAAGCGAAGAAAGAAAAAGATTAAAACTGCTAATTCACTTCCCGTTATTTAACACTTCACAAAACGCGCATAAAAAAACAAATGCGTTCGTTAACTATCCATTGCTGTTTTTTTGACCAGGTTATGCGCCTGTCTTATTGGCTCTGGAAGCCGATACCCACGGCAACTTTGCAAGACCAGGTCGATGGATGTATTTAAATCAATCTTATGGCCGGGAGATACAAAAACAGGCTTAATGTTTTTCCTTGTCCTGAGCACAGCGCCGACAATCTTCTCTTTTATCGTGAGCGGAGAATGACAACCGGCCTCTCTACCTACCTCATTGTATTCACCAATCAACCTTGTTTTTGCACATCCGATTGAGGGTTTGTTTAACAGCAAACCTATATGAGATGCCAAACCTATCCCGCGAGGATGGGCTATACCTTGCGCATCTAATATTATAACATCGGGTTCTGACTTAATCTTTGCAAATGCCTTCAATAATATTGGTGATTCACGAAAGCTCAGTAAGCCTGGAATGTAGGGAAAACCAACCTTACCGTTTGCCGTAACCTCCTCAACTTTTTCCATAGTTTGTAATTTGAAGACAACCACACCAGCATAAAATATCTCACTCTTTTTAGTATATGAAACATCTGCACCGGCAATTAATTCAGGGTTTTTTACCGAAGACTTTAGAACAATACTCTTTTCTAATCTTTCCTGTATTTCAATAGCCTTTTTATGGCTTACGTTCCATGGATGAAGTTTCAGGTATTTCATAGAATTTAGCTCCTCTCAGCCCGCCCGAACGACGTAGTCGGGCAGGTCGCTAACTTATCCGTTCTACCTCAAACACAAGTAACACATCCGGATCCGGGCAGGCAAACAATCCTTTATTATTACATTCACCCCAAGGCAATGAACCTCCATATCTTAAGATATCAACTACTGGAAACAGGACGTGCATTGCCATAGGGCATATCTTGCCCCGCTCTGTATCAAAATCATAAGAATCTCCAATCTTATGTCCCCGATGACAATTCTTGTTTCCTTTTCTCTCCTTTACCGTGATCTTTATCTTTGGTCTAGCCATTTTTAAAATTTACCTCATTATTTACTCTGTTCATAATTATAAATTTATAAAACAATTGGCACGAAATCAGCCAATATTTTAGTTAATAAGGAGAACAGATTTTTATCACGATTATTATAGCGATACTCCAGTTCTTTTAAATAATATGGGAACTTTTCTTTAGAGACACCATGGCATTTCATAAGTCGTTCTTTTGCAAAAGACCAAAAACCTTCCCGCCTGAACCTATTCGGGCAGGCAAGACCATTAATGTAAACTTTACCAGAAGAAAAGTACTTGCTATGATCAACCTTAAGATGACGATATCCACAGAACATTAATGAATCATAGCAGCGAAATTTGTCTGTGTAAACGATACTGCCGCGGCGAACCTTTTTGCCACGCTCAGCGTGGTTTGATGGTCATATTCAGTAAAGTTTGAGTGCTAACATTGGGAACGACATCGACCGAGACAATGCCGTTACGTTCGAGTATCCCGAAGACAGGAATCTTATTTGCAGCGCCCCGCCCGAACGACGCAGTCGGGCAGGCCCGGCCGCGTTTTCCTTTGCGATGTCCGCCAAAATAAGATTCATCAGCTTCGACTTCGCCATTAAGCAAGAATTCATAATCTTTGCTCTCTGTGGCAATTGCCTGGCATATTAAATTTGTAGCTTTTAAGGCTGCCTGCCCGAATAGTTCAGGCGGGTAGGATAACTGAGCTTAATTTCACTGGCAATTCTACGACTGGATGTCTCTAATTCAAAGAGCTTAATCAGCCAAAGCCACCTGCCCGAATAGGTACAGGTGGGTTGGCTGGCTGTAATATTTAACCGACCGTACCAACGGTTTGTAAAGAGATTAAATCTAGCTTTGCCCCGCTCAGCGTGGCTTTGCAGCGTTTACATCGAAAGCGTTTATCAGGGATTTGATAGACTTCCCGTCCCCGACAATAGGCGCAAATTCGGTGTCCATTTTTACGGCATATTTTTGACAGGTATCGCAATGCATGTCTTTCACTCTTTATGACCAGGTATAAGTCGATTAGTCGCATAAGCACATTCTAGCTTTTAAGCTATTTCGTGCCAAATGTTTTATAATCACCTAATTCAAAGCAAAACAGAGCAAAACAGGGTCAGGTCTTTAATCTTGATATTGTTCAGTCTCGGGATGCATTATTCAACTATTAGCCTTATATACTAATCATCCAATTCGGATCAAAACGGGCATGGCAGCTTGGACATATCAGGATGATTTTACACTTTTCTTTTGTCTGCCTCACAAATGAAGTATGGAATCCGTCCTCGTATCCACATTCTGGACAAATATGAAGCTTCTCTTCTATTATTATCTGCCCCGGTTTCTTATTATCCATAACATTTCCCCTTTTTATATTTCACTGCTACTATTTAACAACTATTATTATGCTTATGTCAACTGTGAATAATCTTATACTTTTTCTGCAAAGTCAAGAAACAGGAACAGGAACAGGCAAGAGTGCTCACCTTTAAAAAACAAATTGACTTAAATTCTCTACCAATTTATGATACTGAACAAATATACTAGATTAATTCGCACGAGTAAAAGCAGTCAGGGGGGATTATGTTGAAAAACTTTTCACTGGAATATTGGACAGACGATAATTGGTATGTTGTATTTTCTATAGGGTCTCCTCGGCTTGTAACCGGGTAGAACACTGACAAAAAACAGGAACTTTATGCCACGACTGACTGAACAAGAACAACAAGAGATCATCCGTTTTCTGGAGGCGGACAAACCGCTGCCGGACAAGTACCGCTTTCTGCTGTTTGAGGACAAGCGGGAGGTGGAACTGGTCTGGAACGGCAAGACGAGCGAGGTCTGCAATATCGTCCTGCCCTTCCAGGTCATCGAGCAGGTGGACGAGCCGCGCG
>CAKKPF010000219.1 GCA_919901575.1 Candidatus Brocadiaceae bacterium | reverse complement strand
AGACATAACTACAACAGCGCCAGGAATAAACAATCTAAACATAATAACCTCAGGCTTAATACCTCCAAACACGGCAGAATTACTTAATTCGTCTAAAATGAACGAGATTCTCTCCCAGGCCAGGGAGTCATACGATGTTATATTGATTGATGCTTCGCCCGTTCTCCCAACAACTGATGCCGTGATACTGTCAGCAAAAGCAGATGGTGTGATCATGGTATACCAAGTCGGACAGATATCGAGAGGCGCCCTGAAACGGGCAAAGTCACAACTGGAAAATGCAAAAGCAACCGTAATTGGAGTAGTCTTGAATGGCCTGAAACCTGAAACGGGCAAGGACTATAAAGACTACGGCTATTATGGCTATTATTATGGTTACGGTGCAGAACACGCTGAAATACCATGGCACAAAAAGTGGTTTAAGATGCCCAAGATAATAGAAAAATTGTCGAAAATTATTAGAAGAAAAAAAGAAGAAGAGGCGGAACCTGGCATAACGGAAGAAAAGGATAAGGATAGGATTTCAAAATGGTTCAAGATACCTGGTATAGTAAATACATTATTTGAAAAAATAAAAGGTAGTGAAACAAGGGAACAGCCTGAGAAAAAACCTGCCAGGAAGTATTGGTCAGATAGGGGAGAAAAGACTTTCTTTAAGGAAAGATCATGGAAAGAATGGCTAAGAATTATTATCTTTGTTATTGCGTCTACTTTCATATTTTATGGTTTACTATGGCAACTTGGCATCTTAAAGTACTAATAGGAGAAATACAAAAAATGACAGTTGTATCTAAGAAAATCAGTATAGTAATTGCCTTAATTACTTTAACCATCATTGTTGGATGCGGAAACATTCTTGATACAGAAAGACCTCCTTTAGCAATTGAGAAACATGGAGTCAACCAGTGGAAATTACCATGGGCAAAGGCTACATGGTCAAGAGATTTCGGCCCTGAACAGTCAGGTCATTTTCGTTCCGTAACATTAGGAGATTTTAATAATGACGGAAAGGTTGATATTGCAGGCGGCAGTTACGAGCCGGGAACGATATTTCTCTGGCATGGCGATGGCGCAGGCAACTGGACAAGGGCGCAGCGTTTCAGGATAAGGGGGGATATACGTTCATTAGCTGCCGGAGATTTTAATAATGACGGCTGGCTTGATATTGTTTCATCCACTATGGGAGATACAAATGGTGTACAAACATGGATTAACAAAGAAGGTATATTTGGAGACATGCTGCCTGTTTCTGAAAAAGATTTCTTTGATGGCCTTAGACTTGCCGATGTGAATAATGATGGGAAATTAGACATTATTGCCGCCAATAAAACAGGTGTCGTTAAAGGAGGGATTAATGTCTGGTTGGGAACTGGTAAAGGTAATTTCATTATGGAAACTGGTCCAACACGTACGAATATGTATAGTGATGTTGAGGTGGGCGATTTTAATAACGATGGGAAAATTGATATAGTGGGCGCCGCATGGGGCCATGACGGGGGCGCGCTGAGGGTGTGGCTGGGCTCAGGTGATGGCAGGTGGTCTGAGGTAAAATCTGAAGTGGATAAAGGCTCCTTTTGGGGAGTTGATGTGGCGGATGTTAATGGAGATGGCAATCCCGATATTATATCGGCTGCGAATTTTGATGGTGTAAAAATACATTATGGCGATGGCAAGGGTAATTTCTCCAAAAAGGATACTCTTGCCAAACAAGGAAATTTCTGGAGGGCAAAAGCTGTTGACCTTAATAACGACGGCTTATTGGATATCGCTGCTACATTAAGCGATAACAAAGGAGTAATTGTCTGGTACCAAGAAAGTTGGTTCAAATGGCTGATTGCTAAGGATGAAGGGCTGCCCAAGAAAGGTTCTTATTTTGACATCGAATTTGCAGATTTTAATGATGATAATAAACTCGACATAGCCGCCACAACCTATGGAGAAGGAATAAAGATATGGCTAAAAGATATAGATGATCTGGCAGAATCAGAGACTAAAAAAGAAGTAGTTGATGGTGTGAAAAAAGAAGAGGAGGAAATGATGAAGAAACCGCCTGTCCCTGTGTTCTTTACCTCTGTCTTTTTTGATACAGAAACGGCAGATCTCAGCGCAGAAGCAATGACCATTTTAAACAATTTATTAAACGTTCTTAATAGTGTTGAGGGAACTGTTTTGAGGCTGAAAAAACATGCCAACTTTAAAGGAGTAGATTCAAAGCAATCTCCAGGTAATCATGCCCTTTCAGAAGAGAGAATTAAAACTGTAACGGATTTTTTTATTTCCAGAGGCATATCTCAAGAAAGGATTGAGATTGAAACCCGGGTAGATTCAAAGGTCGATAACGAGAGCGGTGTTAAAAATGCATGGCAAGAAAACAGCAGGGTAGATATTACAGTAAACTATGGTAAGTCGCTGGATAGTAAACAAGTGGATAAAACAGAGATTGATGCTAATTCGGAATCAGATGAGGAAGGAATATATGCTTATCCGTTTATAGAAAAAGGAGACTTGATTCCCGTTAAGGAATATAAGACCTGGAAGATGGTAAATGATATCCCCGAGTATAGGATTGGCTCCGGAGATATATTGAATATAAGATTCTGGATAGGATTAAATGAAAAAACGTATCAGGTTACAGTATCACCTCAAAATACTATATCATTTTCTTATATAAAAAACTTTGAAGTATCCGGGTATACAACGACAGAATTAGAGAGTGAATTCACCAGACAATTAAGTGGCATTTTTAGAGACCCGTTTATTAAGGTAGAAATACCAGATAACAACAAGAGGGCCTACGCTGCTTCAATCTTCGGAGCAGTAAGGACAACTGTACGAGGGGATACAGGCCCTGGTATATATCCACTTCTTGGGAAGGTAAGGTTCTCACAGTTTTTATCACAGCATGGTGGGCATATGGATACTGCTGATTTAACACGTGTACAGCTTACAAGGGATAGGAAAACTTATTTTATAAACTTATTTGATGCCCTTTTTAAATCAGACTTTCGTCAAGATGTTGTAATGGAGAAAGATGATGTGTTTTTTCTTCCGAGCAAGACGGAAATTAAAAACAGAGTCTTCGTAATGGGTGAGGTGAACAGGCCGGGGTTATTCAGCTTTGATAAGAGTATTTCGCTGTTTGAGGCCGTAATAGGCGCCGGTGGACCCACCGTGTATGCCAAGGCCAGGCAGGTACTCGTAATAAGAGGCAGTGTAGAAAAACCTGAGGCTATTAAGGTCAATTTGATGGATATTGTTCAACGGGGCGACTTCAGAAAGGATATCCCATTAAATAATGGTGATGTCGTTTATGTGGCACGAAATATCCTCGGGGACATACGAAATTTTATAAGAGCATTTGGACCTTTTGTTCAGTTAGCGAATTTACCTACAAGTATTTACGAAGGTACAACTTTCCCCAGGATAAAGGGTGTCCCGTTCGAGCGTGATGTAGCTCCATCAATCAGTACAATACAACAAGGAGTACCTACATTGCCGCAAGGAGCCGGTACATGGTCAGGTCAGCAAGCTCAATAGAACCAACAACCAATTTCAATCGAAGATAATTATATGTTTCACTTCACATAGGAACTATTTACTTTCCTGTTTCATATTGCAATCTTTAGTTTATGGCAATAACATATATTGAATGGAGTTTCCATAACCAAAGAATTAGAAACATTAAGACGCTGCAAGACCTTTATTGGTTTTAGTTATCCATATCGGGAGCCTGTAAACAATGGCTAATGGTGTAAGACAAATAGACATAAGTCTGATTATAATGATGATCGGCATTATCCTTATTGGCTGCATCGTTGGTTTTGCTATTACCAAGGTTATGCCCATATTCGTACTTGGGGCCACATTGGGAGTTATGATATTTATAGTAAGTTTTATATGGCCTCCGATTGCCTTGTATTTTTTGGTCTTTTCTATGTTACTCTCACCTGAATTTGGCGAAAGGAGTACACAGGGAAGCGGATTCTCGATTCGATTAGATGACGTACTTCTTGTATTATTGTCGTTTAGCTGGTTTATAAGATCCGCGATTAAGAAGGAATATGGAATATTCCCAAAAACACCCTTAAATAGAGGGATTACAGCTTACATCTTACTCTGTTTCTTCTCAACTATTATGGGTGGGATTTATGGTAAGATAAACGTATCTGGACTTTTTTATGTTCTAAAATATTTTGAATACTTTATTGTTTTCTATATGGCAGTCAATTTTATCAAGACAAGAGAGCAGGTTAAGACCTTTGTAATACTTTTACTGATAACATGCGCGATAACTTGCGTAATGGGCGCCATTCAAATACCTCTGGGAGGAAGGGTAACAGCGCCATTTGAAGGTCAAGAAGGTGAACCAGGCACCTTTGGTGGTTATCTGGTAATGATGTTATCTGTCAGTATAGGTCTTTTTTTGACAAGTGAATCCGGAAGGGCAAAGATACTCCTTGTCTGCTTAATAGGAATAAGCTTAATCGTAATTATGGCGACAGAATCAAGGGCGGCATGGATGGGACTGCCATTTATGTATATAAGTTTCATTATCTTAAATAAAAAAAAGTTGTTTTTAATAGGCACACTGGTTGTCTTGATTGCTGCAACCCCGTTTATTGTACCCCAGAATGTAAAGGATAGATATAGCGGCACGTTTAAGAAAGAAAAGGGGTATCAGGCAAAGATAGGGGGCAAAGACATAGCGTTAGATTCATCTGCGACATTGAGAGTGCTAAGCTGGCAAGGGGTCTTGAAAGATCTTAAATATCACCCTATACTAGGGTATGGCATAACAGGATATTGGTTTATAGATGCTCAATTTTTCAGGACATTGATTGAACTGGGCATACTGGGTCTCTGTATATTCTTATACCTTCTGTACCAGATCGCCAGGTTTCTACTAGAGACACATCGTATTGCAAGTGATAACTATGTAAAAGGTCTAAGCATGGGTGTGTTTGCCGGATTTATAACTCTTTTACTTCATTCGATTGGTTCAAATACTTTTATTATCGTTAGAATTATGGAGCCTTTCTGGTTTTTAATGGGACTAGTAGTTGTGTTATACCATATAGAAAAGAATAAACAGGAAGAACCAGAGAGTGAATCTTCAAATGTACGGGAAAAGGCAGCATATAAGTTGCTTGATCTCAAAAAAGCGTAAAAATATAATTTTCTTTAACATTATTACCCGGCACCTTAAATTTGAAAGCAAAAAGATATAAGTTTAAGCATACCCAAAAGAAACCTGCCAGGAGAAGGTTACTGGCAGGGCTTGGGGTAAGCCATACATCAAAGAAATATTACATTATTTATTTTTTTACCCTTGTAATCATCTTTATTTTATTTCCATTTGCTTTGAAATTCCTGACAAACTTTAAAAAAAATTATGGAAAAGGTTATGGATTTGTGCCAAGGGATTTTGAAAGAGCTGAAAGATTAAGAATACAAGAAAAACCAATCCCTTTTCAGCCAAAAGACGTGTGGCAATATAATGAAGAGCTTGGAGAAAAGAGTAAAAAGTAAAATAAATTTGATCCATATCATTGGAAATCATTGAATTTCAAAGAAAAGAGAGTGAGCAAGGAATTATCAGATGGAAACAAAAGGAAGAAGCGCATATCTGCCCTATAGAAAGAGACTTAAATGGTGGCTGAAGAATAACGTCACTTTCCTTATCATAATAGCGGTAATATGCGTAATCGCAGCTCTAATCTTTGGCATGGAGGCTTATAATTATGAGAGGGTAAAAAGTATGGAGGCAATATTGGATAAGAACATTAAAACTATTCATAGGAAAACCGGGATTACAGACAACGATGTGGAAAGGCTCAAGAAGACACATCCTGGGTTCAATTGGGAGAAAACATGGGACAGAGAAAGATGGTTGGAAGGGGAAGAAAAGGAGCGCGATAGACTGCAAATGGAAAAGGCAAGACAATCATATCAACTTCAGGAAAAAGAAACCCTTTATCAACTTAAGAAAAGAGAAAACAAGGCACGAGGAAGGAAATAATATTTATATAAGAGCAAAGCAAGTTTTTCATCATAGGATAATTATAATGTAACAGAAATATTATTCTGAGACCGGGCATATATGCTTTTTATTCTTGCCCCCGTCGGAACTTTACAAAGATAGGATTAGATACCAGTTCCCCGGGGATATCTATACGGTAGTAAATCTGTTTTCCAGGTTCAACATGATCATCCTCAAGGTTAACCACAAATGGTGTAGTACCTGAAAAGGTATTTATTAGTTCACCTGAACGGATAAGTCTTACCTTAATGGCATAATTTCCTTTATCTGATGATGAAATCTTAATACTTACTTCAGGTGAATTTTTTAATTTAATAGTTTCCCCCATAATAGCTCTGGATGTAGATAAAGAGTCTGAGATAGAAAAATCTTCTAATACGAACATACGGAAATCTTCACCTCCCGCCCGACATGCATACATCCTGCCTTGTTTGAGAGACGAAAGTACCTCATCCTTAGTCTTTTCCTTTACAAGAAAGACTGTAGGGAAATCACCTAACCTCTGACCATTCTCTCCTTCTTTGTGATAGTCTGCAGTTGATATTCCCCAGGCAGGAGCATCTCTTCTCCCAAGGCAGTATTCAAGCAAAACGCTATCCCATTCTTTGCCTGGTTCTGTCATTTTAATCCATGTCCCGTAAAGAGACCCCAATCCGGTGTATCCTCTAGTTATTAACAGCGCCTCCGGATGTGAAGGTGTCTTTACCGTAATGGGTCCTTTTCGAATATTCTCACCAGCCCCGGCTTCCGGGTGTGTCCAGAAAGTCATCCCTCCTTTAGTTTTAACATAATCAATCAGCTCCTGATAAGGCAGATATTCCTGGTCTCCGCTGTATTGATCAAAAAGGGAGCTCTTGAAAGGATGGAATTCGATCAACATTAAAGAAGAGTTCACCAGAATAACTATGCCCAGGATTCTATAATAACCCCTTTTTAACGCTAAAAGAAAACCCAAACATATAAGAACCAGAAATATAGTACTCACCGGCAATAATTGTCTGGAATACAGCGTTGAGAATCCGTTGTGGAGAATAGGAAGGTTTTTGTAATCTTGTGGATTTTCCAAACCCATGATAAGCAGGTGCCTCTCCCAATTATGAGCGGTGAGGTTATCCTTAAGAGGACTGCCGGTCCAATAGTAAAAAGGCGCCGTTTCAGACCCGGGAATTAAGATTATTTCCGGATGTTGTTGAGCCGCCACTTTGATACCCTGAAAGTATTTATCCGCACCTCTGCTATTAACAGACGGCAGTTCTTCTCTTTTTCGAAGGATGTTCCTAAAAGGAAATATCCCATATTCCATAGCCATTCTATCATGATCGTTGATGAAAAGGACGTCAAATCCCCTTTCCTTTGCAAGCTTGATAAGGAAGTTCAAATCATGAGCGCCATCGCTGTACGTTGTACGTAAGTCAATGAGACCGGCAACCTGCTGATAATCTACTTGTTCAGTTTCAAGTTGAAGTTTGTTGGATTCTACTTTTTCTGGATTTCTTTCTTCTGAAATGGACGATAAAAGTTCGTTGTCCACTTGAAATTGAGAAGCTTGCTGGTTGTCGTCACCAAAGTTACTCTTTATACAAAAGCTAACAGAAATCAATCCAAGAACTAAAATACATGCTATTCTTTGTAATATCATCATTTTAGTAATAGATTACGATTATTTTTGTGCCTCTCTGCCGGTTGCAGGAACCTTTAATAAAAGACTAAAGCCTTAACTCCAAAGAGTATATCTAAGGTTTTAGCCTTTTACTATTATTCTCCCGTGAACAATTGCTGATCAATAAACTTTCATACAAATCGTCTATCGCCTTTACCATAACAGATGCATCAAATTCAGGATAGACCCTGGCCTTCCCGTTTTTGCCTAATTTCTCAGACAGATTCTTGTCTTTAAGAAGTTGTAAAATGGCTTCCCCCAATGCGTCAGAATCCCCTGGAGGGACAAGTATACCATTCTCTCCATTCCTTACCAAATCAATTATCCCTCCAACATTGCTGGCGACTATTGGCTTGCCTAAGGCCATTCCCTCAACCAGTACCTTCCCCATACCTTCATTTAAAGATGGTAAAACAAGTATATCAAAGAGGTCAAGTATCTCAACAGCATCCTTCCTCCATCCCGTAAAAATGATATTCTTTCTTACTCCAATAGACTCAGCTTGTCTCTCAAGTCTTGATCTTAAATAACCATCTCCTACAAACACAAAAACCGTATTGCGGAATTCCTTGATAATCCTTTTCGCCGCGGAAACCAGATATTTATGCCCCTTTATGGGAACTAACCTGCCAACCACTCCAACCACATTACTATCTTGAGAAATCCCGAACTCTCCCCTCCCGGCTCCGGCGTCAACACTCATATTCATAAGCCGTTCTAACATCGCGCCGCTGTGTATAATAACATATTTTTCGATGGAAGCTATCCCTTCTTCCAGATGTTCATCTCTTTCCCTGTTTGTCAAGGCGGCAATTTTATCAGTCATGAATGATAACATCTTTTCTGCATATACAAAGATGTTTGTCGTGGTAGTACCATAATAGCTGTGAAATACATGCCCATGCGGGGTATGTATAATTATCGGCACTCCGGCTAAATAGGCAGCCGGCCGGCCTAACGCCCCCGCTTTAGAGGTATGTGTATGAACAATGTGAGGTTTGATCCGTTTTATCAACCGGTAGATGTTAATAAATGCCAGCAGATCGTTTTTAAATGATAACCGTCGTACCAATGAAGGCAAAGCAAATAATCTAACACCTTTCGTTTCTGCCATAGACATATCGAGAGCTACCGCCTCCTTTTCCATAATACTCATGTTGGATTCCAGCGAAAGGCCATGTGCCAGAAACACCTCATACTTCTCATGGTTCATTAAAGAAACGGTGAGTAAAGTAGTTTCTGCAGACCCGCCTTTATCAAGGCGAGTAATGATATGCATGACTCTTGTTTTTCTCAAAATATTCTTAACCAAATGAATTATAAGAAGTGTCTCTTATACCAATGTTGAAAGACTATCAGGTTCCATAGTTGCCATGAAGTATCTATTTTCTTACTCAAATGTTTTTTTATAAGATAATCTATTACCTCATATTCAAAGAAACCCTGTTTATTAATGAAATCACGGGACAGAAAATCATCGATTAAAAATTTCAACTCCTTTCTGAGCCAGACTCCGATCGGCATTTCAAATCCCCATTTGGACCTATTATGCAGCATAGGAGGTAGTATGTCTTTAAAGGTTTCCATTAGTATGTATTTCCTTTTCAGTCCTTTTAATTTAACATTACCCTCCATTTCAAAGGCAAATTCAACTACCTCGTGGTCTAAAAAAGGAACCCTTACTTCTAACGAATTTCTCATGCTCATCAAGTCAACCTTTGTCAGCATATCCCCGGGCAGGGAGGTTTTAACGTCTACATAAAGCATTCGATTAATATTATCACCTGCAAATTCATTTAACTTTTGAGAAATAATTCCCTGGCCTGTCTGGAAAGATATCTTATCCCGGAAATGATGCTTGATCAACTTCCGTCTTATATCAGTAGGGAATATTTCCTGCCATCCGTAAAATCTTTCTGCCAGGGAACCACTCATACCCCTGGTAAATTTCTTGAATCTTCTGATATACTCTGAATGTTTCTTATCTCTGGAGTCAGGAAGAATGTTTATAAATGGTTCTATAACCTTTTCCTTTAATACGGACGGTAATAATGAGTAGTACTTAGCCAGAAATTCCCCCTGGTACATCCGATAACCCGCAAATAACTCATCAGCTCCATCCCCTGCCAGAGCTACGGTAACATGCCGTTTAGTCTCTTGAGAAACTACGTATGTCGGAACGGCTGAAGAGTCGGCAAATG
>CAKKPF010000218.1 GCA_919901575.1 Candidatus Brocadiaceae bacterium | reverse complement strand
TTATTATCAACATGTTCATGCTCCTACTTAAGATTTGAAACGGAAGGTTCGTGAATAATTGTATTATCTGTGGTTTTACAGACATAAACAGCAAATAACACGAGCAGTGCGAAAAAAGAGTGACGTAATATAAAATTTTGCATTACTTTCATTCAATGATTTCTATATATAATGTTTACTAATGCGATTGTTTTAAGTTAAAGAAACATATTACTATTTTTGATAAGAACTGTAAAGGAATAACTCGACATTAAGTTGACATGCAAATGTTTATATGCTAGAAACTAGCCGTAATTTGCTGATGTATGTTTTACATTCTACGGCCAATAACCTGTGTTACTTATTGTCATCTGTTCCAATTAGTCTATTTCTGAAAAAAGGTTATTATGTATTCTCTGCGCTTATCCACACCTACAGATATTAACGTAAGCCACTGCTATAACAGATGTTTAAGGCATAGGTTGTGTACAGTTTCTCCAACTCATTGGGAGATGAACTTGAAAAAAATATTTATATTTATACTATAAGAGTGTTAGGAGTGTATCTTTAATGAGATTTCCTTTTGCTGAATATGGTTCCAAAGAGATTTCGTTTTTTGGAATGTTCCTGTTTGTCATTCTGATATTGAGTCTCTTTTTTTATCCATGGGTGAGTATACTTGTCTGTTTGTGTATGTTCTTTGTCCTGTATTTTTTTAGAGATCCACACAGAATTCTTCCTGAAGGTGAAGAGAAATTACTGGCCCCTGCCGATGGCAGGATAGTTGAAATTTCTCACGTACGAGAAGAAAACTATTTAAAGTGTAAGGCGTTAAAGATTGCAATATTTATGTCTTTATTCAGTGTTCACGTAAACAGGATATCGTATGGAGGAAAGGTTGAATTTATAAAACATGTGCCGGGAAAGTTCCTGGATGCCCGTTCCCCGGATTCTTCTGAGAAGAACGAACATAATATGATGGGGATTCTTACCAATGATGAAAAGACAAAGATAATGATAAAACAGGTTGCGGGAAAAGTTGCAAGGAGAATTGTATGTGACTGTTCGATCGGGCAAAATGTTGAACGCGGTAAGAGATTCGGTATGATTAAGTTCGGTTCCAGGCTGGAAGTATATATTCCTGAAGATGCAGATTTTGAAATAGCCGTAAAAGAAGGCGAAATGGTTTCCGCTGGAGTTACTGTACTGGGTGAACTAAAGATAGGAAACAGGCAGTAGGAAGGCCACCCGGCGCCAAGGTAATAATAATTAAATTTGGTCATTTGGTATTCGGATTTGTTTTGGATTTCGTACTTCATATTTCGGATTTATGAATTCTCCACGGTGGGCTGAACTTTTGGAGCGAAAATGTTTACGGGTATAATTGAACATTTAGGTAAAGTAAAGCAGGTAAAATTACAGGCAAGTTCAGCGATTATTGTCGTTGATGTTGGTCCATTGTCAGATGATGTAAATCCCGGTGACAGTATTGCCATAAATGGGGCTTGTCTGACCGTGACACAGATAAAAGATTCGGAGGTGTATTTTGATGTTTCTACAGAAACATTAAGTAAAACAACTATTGGCAGGCTAAAGACTTCTGATAACGTAAACATAGAAAGATCATTGAAGATGGGAGATAAACTGGGAGGGCATTTTGTAACAGGACATGTAGATGGTGTTGGTGTGATTAATAAAGTGGAAAGTGAACCCGGCCAATGTACCGTATGGTTTTCTGTAAGTGAAGAGCTAACCAATATGATGATTAAAAAGGGTTCCGTAGCCGTAGACGGAATCAGCTTAACGATTGTGGAAATTAGAGATGGATTATTTTCAGTTGCGCTTATTCCGTATACGCTTGGAGCGACCACATTAGGTTTCAAAAAAGCAGGACAGAAGGTTAACATAGAAACCGATATGTTAGGAAAATGGGTAAAAAGGATATTAACGGTTAATGAAAGCACTACATCCGGGATAACGGAGGATTTGTTGAAGAAAAAAGGGTTTATGTGAAATCTGAGAACAGAGAAAGAAACTTAATCGGCATAACTATGGGTGACCCCTGCGGAATAGGGCCGGAGGTGATCCTTAAGGCGTTGTCATCACAAGAAGTAAGCGCTGAGGCTGATTTTGTCATAATTGGTTGCGAAAAGGTTTTACGTGATGTTGCTGGCAATCTAGGCACAAGAGAAAGGCTTCAACTGTCACGGCTTGGTAATGCATCTTTAAATGCAGATAGCGGTTTAACAAATGTCATAAACTTGTTAGACCTTGATAACGTCTCAGTTCAAGATGCCATTTTTCACAAACCCTTACCAAACAGTGGCAGGGCATCTGTCGAATATATACTGAAAGGGATTGATCTTGCAATGGGAGGAGAAATCGATGCTCTTGTAACTGCGCCCATTAGCAAGGAGGCCGTTAAGATGGCAGGCTTTGAGTTTGCAGGTCACACGGAGTTGTTAAAGGAAAAGACGGCTGCAGAAAATGTCGTAATGCTGATGGTTGGAAAAGGACTCAGGGTCTCATTCGTAACTACTCATCTAGCCGTAAAAGATGTATTTAGATTTATAAATCAGGAAAGCGTATTTTCTACCATAAAGACTACTGCAACAGGACTTAAAATGTTTTTTGGTATAGCTGAACCGAAAATTGCCGTTTGCGGTTTAAACCCGCACTGTGGCGATGGTGATCGCTTCGGAAACGAAGAGAGGGAAATCATCGTACCTGCAATAAAGCATGCACAGGAAATGGGGATGGATTGTGTCGGACCAATATCATCCGACACTGTATTTAACAAGGCGCTTAATGGAGAGTTTGATGTTGTAGTGGCTCAATTTCACGACCAGGGAACCATCCCGATAAAAATGCACGCCTTTGACTCCGGAGTAAACATTACGCTTGGAATACCAATTATCAGGACTTCACCCACACACGGTACAGCCTTTGACATTGCCGGTAAAGGTATTGCAAATCCCGGTTCAATGATTGAGGCGATAAAGACGGCAATCGTGATGGCAGAAACACGAAGACATTCACTAGTGTAACAAACAAGATTGAAAGGAGTTCCAAGTATGGGCAAGGTATTAATTGCATATTATAGTAGAACTGGCAAAACGGAAAAGATGGCTGAATACATTGCCGAAGGTGTCCGTTTCAGCGGTAATAGCGCCGAGATAAAAAAACTTTCTGAGATAAAGAACGAGAAAGATCTGGAAGGATACGACGGCTACGCCTTTGGTTGTCCCACATACCATAGAGATATGACGGCAAACATGAAGACGTTTCTATTCATGGTAGAAAAAGCAAATCTGAACGGAAAGGTAGGCGGCTCTTTTGGCTCATACACCCATAGCGGCAATGCCCCTAAATACATCTTTGATACAATGAAACATGTGTTTAAGATGGAGATGACGCCATTAGGTTCTTTCAATCTGTTAGAACATTTAGTGGACGATACAGAGGGTATGCGGGCCTGTCAGGATTACGGGAAGTCCCTTAGTGACAAACTGGGTTCATAACTATATTTTAATAGTATGAGGAATTCCAAAGTTGTCACAAAGTTGCCAAGACAATAAGTTTTGGAGTACATCGTCCGTGACGATGTTTACCTCAATAAATCTGTTCGCCACGGCGAATCT
>CAKKPF010000217.1 GCA_919901575.1 Candidatus Brocadiaceae bacterium | reverse complement strand
TGGTTAGAGTCTAAATTCTTAAAAAAAGTGTCTAATTTTCATTGACACATTCCGAGATAGATAGTAGAACAAACTACCAATGGTTACCACACATGCTTAATATAATGTGAAATCTTTTCATCCAGGCTAAAATGATTCACCTATTTCACCTTGTACAAGTAAGTTAATGATGGCAATACTGACTAAATATCAGATCGCTCAGTAAATTCTAAGCTCAGCATTATCTAATGACAGTGAGTTGATTTTATAAAGAGAAACTTCTATAAATGAAATATTTAGTAACAGGTGCTGCGGGTTTCATAGGTTATCATCTATCCAAGCGCTTACTTGGTCAAGGGAAAAGCGTTACTGGACTTGACAACCTTAACGCATATTATGATGTTAATCTGAAGAAAGCCAGATTACGTAAACTAGAAGGAGATTCAGGCTTCACCTTCTGTAAATTGGATTTGGTTGATAGAGAAGGAATTGAAAAGATCTTTGCAGAGAATAAGTTTGATTATGTTGTAAATATGGCAGCACAAGCAGGTGTAAGGTATTCACTGACAAATCCTCATGCCTATATAGATTGTAACATTGTAGGGTTTCTAAATATACTGGAAGGGTGCAGGCACAATGATATTAAGCATCTGGTCTTTGCTTCTTCAAGTTCTGTTTACGGGGCTAACACAAGGATGCCGTTTTCGGTGCATCATAATGTAGACCATCCCATATCCCTTTATGCCGCGACAAAAAAAGCAAATGAACTTATGGCCCATACTTATTCAAGTTTATTCAAATTGCCGTGTACGGGACTCAGATTTTTTACAGTCTATGGCCCACTGGGGCGTCCGGATATGGCTTTATTTCTATTTACCAAGGCAATATTGGAAGACAAACCAATAGATGTGTTTAATCATGGCAAGATGAAAAGAGATTTTACATATGTGGATGATATTGTTGAAGGCGTAGTCAGATTGATTGATAAGGTTCCTGAACCGAATTCCGGTTGGAATGGTAATAATCCTGATTCTGCATCAAGTTATGCTCCGTATAAATTATACAATATTGGAAATAACAATCCTGTTGAGCTTATGAAGTTTATTGAGGTTTTAGAGGGTTGCCTGGGAAGAAAAGCCAGGAAGAATTTTTTGCCAATGCAACCGGGTGATATACTTGAGACATATGCGGATGTGGATGATCTTGCTAAGGATGTAGGCTTTAAGCCAAGTACACCGATTGAGGAAGGAATCAAGAAATTTGTGAAGTGGTATCGTGAGTATTACGGCTAAGGCGAAGTTTGTTAAACCCAGTTTTTCCTTAAATTGACAGTATTAAAAATCAGTCCAAGGAGTATTGACAAGAAAAGAGCGTTAGCCGGAATGTGCAGGTTAAAGTCTAATAAACTGTGACTGAGTATGGCAAATACACCGCAAACTCCACCCAGTGTAATCCCTTTAGCGTAAGGATCCCTTCTTTCAATCCATCTTAACAGAATCTTCCTAAGGAATAAAACAATACCAGCCAGTACTATTAGAAATCCTATGAGACCAAGGTCTGAAAGGAGTTCAAGGTAGTCATTATGTGCATGTTCATAAAAAAAACGATCATCTAACGTTTTATATTTTCTGTAAATATACTGAAAGGTGCCGAACCCTGTTCCCAAAATGGGAAAGTCACTAAACATATTAAGAGTATCCACGTAAAGATTAATTCTAGTTGCAGTTGGTGAAGAGGGATCTGATAGCCTGTCCAAAATGGTGTCGTGACCAATCCATATCAAAACTGAGAAAGCTATCAAAACTATTAAGACAAATGAGGATGTTTTTAAACCTCTATTATTACCAGTTGCTAATCTGCCGATAGCAACAATTATAAAGAAAACTGCTATGGAAAAGAGAAAAGCCAGGATTCCACCGCGTGATAAAGAGAAAAACAGAGCCAGAATCATAATCACAATAGCAAATACCAGCAAAAAATTAGCAAAAAGATGAGATTGGAAATCTGCTACTTTGAAATACCTCTTCCGGGACGAAAAAAGGCTTCTGAATCTGGAAATTAGCAAGCCAAGAGACAGGGGTATCACCATACAAATATAACCAGCAAAATGGTTTCGATTTATATAAGGGCCAAAAGGAAATTCACTATTGGACTCGACCAACCAGTATGTCTTAGTTGTTCCAGTAAGTTTTTGCATGATTCCCAATAAGGAAATAGAAACCCCCAAGCTTACTATTACAACGATGATACGATTGATTCTTATATCGGGAGTATTCGTTATAACTAGAAACATACCAATAAATATCAGGATGCTGAATAATTCCTTTTTTGAAGCATACGGATAAATGCTGATTGGCATCCAATTAGAATTAAAAACCGGTTTCTTTTGTATTGAAGATTTGTTGCTATAATCTTCTGATTTATTATTAGCTATTTCTGATACTGAGGAAGGCGAATGCTCAGAGCCTGTAGGAAATTGTCCCGATAACGAAGGCGCCATATCCGGCCATTCAGGTAATGTGTTTCTATATAAATCATACGTATTAGAGCTTACTACTTTTAGAAAACCCGGTGATAATGGTATAAGTTGGAACACTATCAACCCAATAAATAAGATAATTGGTATATTAAGTGGAGTTTTTGTAAGTCCGAACCTATTAATTACAAACGATGATTGATAATTATTTGATTGTGGCTTTAATGTAGTTGAGTTTCTTCTGATTTTAATAAAGATTAATTTGATTATGCATATTATTACCAAAAAGCAAATTATGAGTCCCATTGTGGTATAAGACCGTGGGAGAACAGTACCCATAGCTAAAGGTGTAAAAACAATTAAGAAAATTATTCCGTATTCTATTATTCGATCAAATACAATCAACATGCTTCTTTCCACATTCTTGTTTTATCTGAAAGTTGGTATATCACAAATTAAGTGTTCTTAATTATTCTTTCTTATGGCTTCACCCAATAAATCAATGGCTTCTTTGTGGTTGGGGTTTAAACTGATTATTGATTCATACTCTTCCATGGCCAAGTCGGATTGCCCGTTTGATTTATATATTTTAGCCAATTTTAAATGTGCATCTATATGTTTTGGGTTTAATTTCACTACTGCCTTAAAATCCTGCAATGCTAATCTTTGTTGCTTCAATCTATTATAGATTTCACCTGAGCAATAAAGGGCTCTGTAGTTATTTGAGTCTTCTTTAATAATATTATTCAAAAGATTCCTTATTTCTGGTAGATTTTCTCCGAACATAGCGCCTCCTCCATTAATAATGCCATCTAATACATTTACCGCTTCGTTGTAATTCCCTTTAATAAAATAACATTTAGCTATCATAATCTTATTGTCTCCAGCAATGTAATTACTTATTGCTTTATCAAAATCACATTTTATCAATGCCAGATCTGCCAAACTGTTGTATGCTGAAATGTTGAATGCTGCGTCGTTTATAAGTGGTTTAAGTGAAATGGCTTTATCCCATTCTATTTGAGCTCTCTCAAGAAAGGAATTAATGCTTATGTTATTAATAAATCGGTTATCATTGTATTGAAGGCTTTTATTCATTTCAACACATCTAACAGGGTTTTCTAAATCAATTTCACTCTTTACAAGATTAATGCACCATCTTGCATAAAGACTGTGAACGAAAACATCTGATTTTTGCAAATATATTGCCTTCTCAAAACACTCTATAGCCTCATTCGTTTCTCCGTTGAGACCTATATACCATGCATACCGTGCCCAATGCCTTCCATCGGTAGGTTTATATATCAATGATTTCTTAAAGGACTCCTTCGCCATGTCGTATGATTTATACTTCTCTTCTTCGCTTTTACCGTAAGGCATATTATCAATGTAGGATTTGCCAAGTTCAAAGATGGCATCAGCATTTGATGGAGAGATTCCAGCATTTTTTCTCAAAAGGTAGATTTGTTTTTCAGGGATGAGCCTATTTTGCCTATTATCATTCGAGATCTTTTGATATTCAATGTAATGTTTATGTGCCATGTATTCTTTGATGATTGTAATAAATAAGAATATTGAAATAATCAGGATTGAAAAAAGAACTAAAAACTCTGGAAGTAGATTAACACGTATTTTTGTCATTCGCATTTTGCAATAGAAATTTTCATGTATTCATGCTTTCTTGTTGAAATTATGTAAAAGGATGCCGTTGTGGTCTGGCCGGGAGGTTCTGAGTATTATGTGTAGATATTTTTCCTTGAGATTCAGGGTCTTGAATGGTTTATTTTGCTCGCCATCTTATCAATAATGTGGTCGAAGGTGTTGAGCAATTTTAGATCGGACTCATTGGATAAATGGTTTCATTTAACCGAAATTGAATTGCAGCGTTAAATATCTGATGAGGAAATTAAACACTTATTTCCTTCTTCTCCCTCTTTTCCCTCTTCCTCTTTTCTTTCGGAGGCTCATCACCATAACCATATTTGTAATAATGGGAATAGTAATAGGAATAATAACCTCCTTTTGAAACATCCACTAAGTTCAAAATTATACCTAAAAGATCACTCTTACTGTTTTTGTATTGTAAGAGAGCCCTTCTGGTTAATTCTTTCGGTGTTTGTCCTGACTTGATTACAAACACAACACCGTCTACAATTCTTGATAGGACAACCGCATCAGTAACAGTCATTGTAGGAGGAGTATCGAAAATGATAATGTCAAACCTGTTACGTACATTATCGCAAAACTTTTCCATACTGTGAGAACCTAATAGCTCGGATGGATTTGGGGGTATTAGTCCGCATGTAATAACGCTAAGGTGTGGAATATTAACATGCTTAATAATAGATTCATAATCAATTTCTCCTATAAAATGATTACTTAATCCTGGTTTCAGATCAATGCCAAAAATCTTATGTTGTCTGGGCTTTCTAAAATCAGTATCCACAAGTAATGTCTTTTTGCCAGTTTGAGCAAATGTAATAGCAAGATTAGCAGCAATGAATGATTTCCCTTCTCCCTGTTTTGTGCTTGTAATTAACAGTGATTTATGTGGCGTATCGGTTGTGGATAACATTATACCGGTCCTGATATTTCGAATTGTTTCAGAAAAGACTGATTTTGGTGCTTCACTAGCCATTAGTTCTAAATTAGCATCTTTATTTTCCTTTGACTGTTTTGCTCTTTCAACCAGGCCCAGGAGTGTAACTCCCAAATAATTTTCTACGTCCTCAGTACTCTTTACTGTATTGTCAAGATAATCTAAAAAGAATGCCAGGCCGATACCTAAGGCCAATCCAATCATTACTCCCTTCATGATTTGCGAATTTCTGCTTGCTCCAATGGGTGTCCGAGGTACCATTGCAGGGTCGAGAATACTAACATTGCTTGTCTGCAGATCTCCGGCAATATTACTTTCCTTCATTCTCTTTAGCAGTATATCATAAAAAGCTCTTTCACTGTCCGCTTCTCTTTGTAATCTGCGGTAAACTGTTATCTTCCTATTGAGGTCATGTGCGACCAGCGACTGTTCCTCATATGCTTTTTCATAGCTTTCTTCATTTGCTAACAATATATTATAATCTGTTTCAACCTTTGTAATTATATTTAATGTCTCAAGTTTTATCCTGTTTTCTACTTCTTTTAACTGTAAATCTATATTGGCAATATTAGGATGCTTTTCCCCATATTTGTCTGATAACATAGTTTTGTTTGCCTGCAAATCTGAATATTTTATCTTTAAGCTATTAATTGAATTACTTTCTACTATTTCCGGGATTAATTTAGTTAGAGTGGGGTCTTTAGAATATTGCTTTATCTGATCGGACAGAGCTTTCATCTGTATCTTTTTTATTTTGATTTCTGTTAAATTTGATTTCAATCCTTCAAGCTTTTGTTCTATTATTCCAGCCGTTTCTCCAAGACCGACAATATTTTGCTTCTCTTTATATAAAAGCAAAGCCTCTTCTGCCTCTTCCACCTTCAATTTTTTATCTACAAGTTGATCTTGGAGCCACTTAACAGCATCTTGTGATGCAGCAAATCTCAATTCCAAATGGGTCTCTATAAATTTTTTAGCATGCATATTACACATTTTAGCTAGAGTTTCTGGATGATTGCCTGTGAAACTTATTGAAACAATATCACTGTTTACTGTCATTTGAACAGTTAACTTGGAAAGATAATTATTAATTAATGCGTCATCTACATCATATTTTACAGGAGTTTCAGGTTCTTGAGATTCTTTTCCAGGTTCTGTTTTCTTGGCAGTTGGACTTGAATTCCCTCTTGTTAACTCTTTTATACTAAAAATATTAGCTTTCTTGACAGGATTAAACTCAGGGCTATCTTTGTAATCCATAGTACTTAGAACCTTTTGAGCAAGTAACCTACTCCGTAAGATTCTTTCATTGGTTATAAAAGAAGAGTTATTATTACCCTCAAACGAAAAAGCTTGAAATGAAAGACCTTTTGGTATGTTCTGCGTAATTATTACTTGCGTACTGGCTGTGTAATAAGGAATTTTTGTTAACTCTTTATACGTACTGTATGTACCCGAAATCACTAAAAAAGCGATAATTATCCACTTTCGCCTCAGTACAGTCGTGAGATATTTTCTAATATCTAATTGTTTCGGTTGGATTTCACTTTCAGTCAACATAATTATTACAGTAAATTTCTAGTATTTTGTACTAAAGTAGGGAATATATATGGTTTAAAAAATAGTTTCTGGCACAATAATAATGTCGCCAGGTTTTACTATTATATCCTTGGATTTGTCGCCTTTTTTAACTTTTTTTAGATTAACCTTGAGAATACTCTTTACTCCGTTTTCTTCCCTTATAACTTTTGTCCGGCTAGGCCAGGCAATGTTTGTGAAACCACCGGCCTTGTTAACAACTTCAAACACAGTCATGTATTTACCTAATAGTGGCACAGCCCCCGGATTATTAACCTGTCCGGATACAATTACCTCTTTCTCACTATATTCTGCCATCTGTTGAGTATCAATGCTTACAGTAACTCTAGGATCATTTAAGAAACCATTTTTGAAGCGATTTTCCAGAAGCTGTTCTGTTTCTTGAATTGTTAACCCGGTTACTTTTACATCTTCAAGAAGTGGAACCCAAATCTCTCCTTTTTCTGATATTCTTGAAGTAACACTCAAATCTGGTTCGCCACGTACCTGAATCCTCAACACATCTTTTGCTTCAACCAGATACTTTTGCTTTGTATATGCGCTTTGGACACCACTCGGTAATAACGGGTCCAGATAAGCATCTTTCATAACACTAGCATCAATATTTGAAGTCATGGCACCTTTCATCATTGGATTAGTACTTACATTACCTGCACTATTTATACCCACTCCACCCCTGTTTACAAATGAAGACAACCCATTGCACCCAACAAAGAAGACTATTAAAAGTAAAACTAATCTCTTCATCTTTTATTTCCCTCATCTTGCCATTAACCTGGAGAAGGGTTATACAAAGAACATTGCCAGGTTAATGGTAAGAACCCCTGTAAATTTTAAAGTGTTAGAAACGTAAACTTATGATTGGGATTTGTACTACGCTATAGCTACGTGGCATTCTACTTTAGCATACTTTGTAATTCCGATCAATTAATTTATGTCACTTGTTGATGACTATAGATAGAATCAACATCTAGATTTATGTCTAGGAATTTCAATGTTTTTGATAGGAGCCGTCTCCTGACGGCGATCGTCAGCGCTCAACGGTGGGAAATACGGCCGCCAACCCGCCAGAACGCCCACTTGCCCGCCCCCAGCAATGCCATTCGCCAGCCCGACACGTCTTTCTGGTGGGGACTAGTACCTATTCGGGCAGGAGTTGGCTCCTACCTGCGTATTTAAGCCGAAGGCCTAATTTAATACTTTACAATTTTCAATATACATCAAAAAAACCTTAAAAGCAATAGTAATTGGCAGTCTTTATTGCATCATTTAAAATGTTTACAATAATAATTTAAGGTGATCGTTGATCATAAGAAATGCTGCTTAAAATATAATCTTTGAAAAGGTTTTAGGTCGTAATGATTGTCAGACAGGCTAATGGCTTGGCAGTTAGAATTAACGAGAATAGAGAAAAATGGAAACGTCTAATAGGTAATTATGTTCATTTTATGATTGTAAAATCATATAGGGTTTGTATCTTAGTCTAAGCAGAAATATCCTTGTATTACAGGGAATGACACAATTGCATTAGAGTCAGTGTATATCGATACTATCAGAGTGTGCGTGCCTGAGGAGGTTATTTGTGGAAATATAAAAATACAGTAGAAGGTTATAGGAGTTGCCTGAAGAACTTTAAAAGTGAGAAGCTTGAAATAATTCAGTAAGCAGGTGTATTTTAAATTGATTTCAGTTTAAATAGAAGTCTTTCGAGCCAGTAGGTTATCTCAGAAACCAAAACCTAAACCGATATATGCCGTATTGATTTCCTCGTCTTCTCGATCATAATCTATATTTGTATCTTTGTTTTTGTAAGAATAACCTGCCTCAACTCGTGACCACTTGGTTACAGCATAATTAGCGTTTACAGCGAGAGTATATATATTATCTTCTCTGTTTACACCGTTAAAATCAGTTTGGAAAAAACCGGCAGTAAAATCTGTGTAGAGTTTTTCTATAAACTTGCGAGAAATTGTAAAAGAACCGCCAGTGCTAAAATATGAATTGCTTTTAGCAGTAAATTCAGCTTCTCTTAAGTTTCTGTAAATATTAACATCTAATATCGTATTCCAAGGAAGTCGGGTTGTTACTCCACCTTCCATTATGTATGAATTATCATCAGAAGTATTCCATACCGCCGATGTGTTAGTATCGTAACCTTGATGTTCGTCTTTTTCGTACTCCCTATTCGTGTAGCCAATATTGAAGTAGCCAGTTGTCTTTGCTGTGGCTTTCCAACTGATACCACCCATTAGGCTGTTAGTATGTGAATTGCTTAATGGATCGGTATTTATACCACCTTCAGGACGGTTCTTGTCATAATTTATCATAGAATATGTATACTGCGGGAATTTTATAGTTATCTTAGGAGTAAGTTTATAATAGAAATTAATAGAATAACTGTCTTGATTTCTATTTGCTCTCTCCAGTTGCGTTTGAGAGTAGTCTTGGTCAAAGTTTTGATATGAAATTTCAATGTCTAGTTTTTTAAGAGAGCGAATTATTTGAGACATCCTTAAACTTATGCCGGAAGTGTTTGTGTCACGAGCATGTAGCTCATCTGTTTCAGATCCGGCGCCTACATTTGTATGCTGCCAGTTCTGACTTAGAGTCAAATCATATCCCTTCAATACTTCAAGTGTGACAGATCCAACCACATAGTGATTATCTTGATTTTGACTCGCATTATCATCATAGTTTATAAAATCAGATTGCCAGTTTAAGCCCAGATTCTTAACTTTACCGTACAGAAATCTTTCTCCAAGAGGTAATTCCAGCCTAACGCCAGGCGATGCAATGTTCATAATATCACTCTCTTTGCTTTCTGTTTGCCTGCTGGTGTTAGTGGTAATTGAATCCTGGCCTTCCATTTTCCTATGTGTTCCCGATACCTTAAATATGTTATCATCGTATTGTAATCTTTCGTGGAAAGTTGGGTTTATTTTAAGAGAACCTAAGTGAAGATTACCACCTTTAAATGGAAAGCGATTCATTTGTTGACGGTTCATTTGTGCGCCATAACTACCATAGTCAAGGGCTGTTGCGTTGTTATTAGTTTGTGCATAACAGGTGTGAACAAACGTAAGAACTGGTACAACAATCATCAATTTCAGTAATGCTGATTTTAGTTTATTCATCATGATTTTCCTTTTTGTAATGTAATAGTTTTGTTTTCGTTATAGTGTTGTCAATATGCTTAATTTAGTCTTTAAATCCAAAACGTTTATCATCATTATCTCGCGGAACGAAAGGTGAAGCAGGCCTGTCTGTAGGCTGTTCAACATCATCCGGAGTATGCTGTAAACCTGTCGATCCATTGCTTGTCGATCCACCCGCCATATAAACATCATGGAGAGTGGCCCCTGCGTTATATGCGGCATTGCCTACTGCCAAAGGATCGCATCCGCAGTCAATTGCTGATGCTACCACTTCCTGAACATCAAGGTCCATCTCAACAGCCGCAGTTGCTGTATTTACACAACAGTTGTTCTTTTTATCATCGGTCACATCCTTTACTATCTGACAAACCGCATCGGCAACCGAATCTCCTCCATCCAATTTGGATTGGATACTATTTTTCACCGCTGCTAATGGGTCTGCCGCATTAGTACTTTTACTAATAACTAATCCGCTCAAAAACAAAGATGACAGTGCAAACAAAAAAATTCTTTTTAATCTGTAATTTTTCATGGTAACTGCCCTTTCACGGGTAAGGTGATTTTCGATATATAAAGGACGTATGATAACTACTAATAAATAATTGTCAAGTATATTTTACAGTAATTTTTACAAAATATTTAACGCAAAGTGTGCGCAATTAGTATGCCAACGTCGTATTCGGTCGTTTTGTTATTTTGTGTGACCTGTAAATTGTATAATTCAGACAGCTTAATGTAGTCGAGAAAATCAATCATTGCCAAAAAATAAATAAAATGTTATATAGTATATAAAGTAGTGGTTTTAGCTGAAAAATCTCTATTTACTTAGGGTTATATTTTGCATGAAAGTGTAACTGACATAGCGGAGCTATGTAAAAATTTACCACATTACTATGAAAAAAGCTCTTATAACAGGGATTACCGGGCAAGATGGTTCTTATTTAGCTGAGTTGTTACTGGAAAAAGGTTATGAGGTGCACGGTATAATACGACGTGCCAGTACGTTTAATACGAGTCGAATTAATCATTTGTATACCGATCCTCATATCAATGGAGTTCGGCTATTTCTCCATTATGGTGATATTGCTGATTCTACTAACTTAATTAAGTTATTGTACAATCTTCAACCGGACGAAATTTACCATTTAGCGGCACAAAGTCATGTCAGAGTAAGTTTTGATATACCTGAATATACTGCAGATGTAACTGCACTTGGTACAATAAGGATACTTGAAGCCATAAAAGAAGTTGGCATTAAGACCAAATTCTATCAAGCATCAAGCAGTGAGATGTTTGGAAAGGTTCAATCAGTTCCACAGAGTGAAGCAACTCCGTTTTATCCACGAAGCCCATATGCGTTTTCTAAAGTGATGGCATATTGGGCAACGGTCAATTATAGAGAAAGTTACAAAATGTTTGCCTGTAATGGAATTCTTTTTAATCACGAGTCTCCTCGCAGAGGAGAGACATTCGTTACCAGAAAAATTACTCGATCGGTTACGAGAATTAAGGCTGGTATGGAAAAGAAACTGTACTTAGGGAATCTGGATGCCAAGCGAGATTGGGGCTATGCTAAAGAATACGTAGAAGCGATGTGGCTGATGCTCCAACAAGAAGGACCGGACGATTTTGTTATTGCAACAGGCAAGACTCATAGTGTAAAAGATTTTCTTGAAGCAGCGTTCTCTTATGTTGATTTGGACTGGGAGAAATTTGTAGAGATTGATCCTAAATATTTGCGGCCGACTGAAGTAGACCTTCTGTGTGGAGATGCTACGAAAGCAAAAAAAGTTTTAGGCTGGGAATCAAAGACATCTTTTGAGGATCTGGTTAAATTGATGGTTGATGCGGATATTAAAGAGCTTCACGCACATAAATGATTTTACAATTTAGAATTTGAGAGTGGATGTAAATGGATTTCTGGTCGGACAAAAGAGTTTTGGTGACAGGAGGAGCAGGTTTTCTCGGGTCGTTTGTAGTTGAAAGGCTAAACGACCGGAACTGTGAAAATATATTTATTCCCAGGAGTCAGGACTATAATCTTGTAGATATGGAGGATGTTAAAAGGGTTTACAAAGATGCTGACCCGGATATAGTTATCCATTTGGCTGCAAGTGTGGGAGGAATTGGGGTGAACATGGAAAACCCCGGTAAATTCTTTTATGACAATCTTATGATGGGTGCCCAGATGATGGAGCAGGGAAGATTATCTGGTATTGAAAAGTTTGTTGCGCTGGCCACCATCTGTTCATATCCCAAATTCACTCCGGTGCCATTCAAAGAAGAGGAACTTTGGAACGGTTACCCGGAAGAGACAAATGCGCCTTATGGATTGGCCAAAAAGATGCTTCTGGTTCAATCACAAGCTTACCGTCAACAGTATGGTTTTAATTCCTGTTGCCTTTTTCCTGTTAATCTTTATGGCCCCGGGGATAATTTTGATCCTGAATCATCTCATGTAATACCCGCTCTCATAAAAAAATGCATAGATGCAGTAATAAATAATGAGTCCAGAATTACAGTATGGGGTACAGGCAAACCTTCCAGAGAATTTCTTTATGTTGAGGATGCGGCAGAAGCAATTATACTTGCTACAGAACGATATAACAAATCAGATCCCATAAACATAGGTGCAGGTTTTGAAATTACGATAAAAGATTTAATTGAATTGATTATAAAATTAACCGGATTCAAAGGGGAAATTGGTTGGGATACTTCCAAACCAGACGGCCAGCCGCGAAGGATGCTGGATATATCAAAAGCAGAGAAGGAATTTGGGTTTAGGGCGCAGACGTCATTTGAGGAAGGCTTGAAAAAG
>CAKKPF010000216.1 GCA_919901575.1 Candidatus Brocadiaceae bacterium | reverse complement strand
TACTGATATCGGGTGTTATAAAGGTGCCTTTTCTTGTTACAATTCTATCACCTTCGGGGGTAACAGGTCCATTTGCGCCTTCCACTATAACTTTAGCCTTTACGCTATACGCATTCCTGTCTATGGCATTCTCAAGCGCTGCAAGAACGAGGAAGTCAACATCCAGTGCGAAAATACCATCGTTTGTAATGTCCCTTCCTCCCTCAAAACCCTTTAAAAAGCCAGCGCCGGTCGTTTCCACGTGTTTCATAACGGCGTCAACGTTCAGTCCATTGGGATTATAGATGCCGCCGCTGGCATCCGTAATGGCCACTACTTTAACACCTGCATCGTGCAGGAATTTTGCAGGAGGCCTGCCGACATTGCCAAATCCCTGTATGGCTGCGGTGGCGCCTTTAAGTTTTATGTTTTTATGGCTGGCTGCTTTTTTCAGGGCAATAAATACTCCTCGTCCCGTCGATTCGGCCCTGCCGAGCGAACCTCCCTTATTATCCGGCTTGCCGGTAACGACGGCAAGCGCCCGGCATTTTACTGCCGGATGCTCTTTCAGTATCTCCATACATTTATCAAGATATGGGGTATCAACAGGAAAGGGAGTTTGTTTGTGAAGTGGACGGAAATCATTAATGATTTTATTGGTCAATTCCGTATCATCCGTTAACCAGTCAGACGAATCTTCTTTCTCGACTGAAGCCTTCAGGTATTCATCTACAAACCATGCCATCTTTGTGGCATTTGTGTTTACGTCGGGCGCAGGAATGTCAAGGTGTGGCCCAATTGCGTTCCTGTCCTTCAATTCACGGCAGTATTCTCTGATTATCAATGCGTCTTTTCGGTCAAGCAAGTTTCGCGGGTTAGCTATGATACCACCTTTTGAACCTCCGTATGGGATTCCGGCAATGGCGCATTTCCATGTCATCCAGATAGCAAGAGCCCTGACTTCATCAAGTGACACCTCAGGGTGTTCTCTGAATCCTCCTTTGGCAGGGCCTCGGGCTGAATTGTGGTGTACACGGTAGGCAATTATTTCACCTTTTGAGAGCCGTAATGTCTCTATCCGTTCAGGAGTAAGTAATTTCTTTTTCAAAAATAAAGGAAGTCTGAGGATATCTGCAACAACTGCAAATTGACTTTCTGCCACTTCGAGCGGGCTTGGCAGGGCAACGGCATGTTCCCGTATCTTTGCATATTCTTTAAGGGAAACACCGGGTACGGAAAACAATTGGCTTACTCTTTCGAATTCCCCGATGTCTTTCTTGTAGCTTATAATATTCTTTGCAACGCCGCTCTCAATTTTGAGGAATTTTTCCAGTTCTTCTATATTTGCGGCATTAAGGTTTATTTTCTCCTTTACCGGTTCTTTTGGTTTCAGGTGTGTTTTTGCAGACAGATCGTCTAAATGGTTAAGCGCAGTCAGTTCCTCACCGGCAAGAAATTTCAAACCGGTTTCCCCCATTGTAGAAAGGTACGTCCTTGCAGGAGGGGGTTTGGAACCAAGCCTTTTTTGCGCTGCGTTAGCGCTATGAAGACCAAGTATAATCTTGGACTCAGCTTCATGGGCAAATACGAGGTCTAAAATCTGATTCGTGCCATGGCAAAACATTTCATCTTCGTACTTCCCCGCAATTCCGTTGAAGATGATGGTTTTTGAACCCCGCATCTTTTTCTCTATAAGAGAGATGGTACCGGGGCCAATGTCGTATGCCTTCAATTTTGTAAATCGCCCCTTAATATTATCCACCTTAACGTTTTCGGGATTAAGTCCCGTTAATTTTG
>CAKKPF010000215.1 GCA_919901575.1 Candidatus Brocadiaceae bacterium | reverse complement strand
TATAAGAGTGATAGTGCCGGGGCCAATGTCGTATGCCTTCAACCTGGTAAATCGCCCCTTAATATTATCCACCTTAACGTTTTCGGGATTAAGTCCCGTCAGTTTTGCCATAAGGTGGTCAACCGGGAGTATTATATCAACACCGTATCCTTTGGCCAACTCCAGTACTACGGTTGCATTGCGAAGCGCCTGTGTTTGCAAGTCGGGGTCTTCTTCAAGTATACAATTATCTACATCGTATCCTTGTACCTTAAGGAACGGAAATGCAATACCGCCAATGATAATCAGTTTATCAACCTTTTCATAAACAATAAGGTTTTTCATTGTCTCAACCTTGGCTGAGACGTTGGCTCCTCCGATAATGGCAACTACAGGTTTATGAGGATACCTCATAAAACTATCAAGCGCCGTTAATTCCTGGGTAAGCAGGAATCCGGCTACCTTTGGGCCTGAAATAAGTCTTGTTACGGGTCCGAGTGATGCATGCTGGCCCATATGAGCTGTTACCGGATCTGCATTTACATAGACATCACAATTAGTAGTATTATGAAGTTGTCTTGCAAATTCCATGACCTCATTATCGTCCTCTGAGGTTTCACCGCTGCGAAACATAACATTTTCCAACAGGAAAACACCGTCCCCGCTAATGATAGATTTTGTTTTTTCACCAATACAGTCATCAGTTATGGTAACCTCTCTATCTTTTGGCAGAATTTTTTTGTCTTTCAGGACCTCTGTCAGCCTTTTTGCCACGGGCTTCAAGCTGAAGCCAGGATGTATCTCTCCGTCATTTTGAATCCCTACCGAGGTCTTGTTATCCTTAAAGAAGGTTTCTCTTACACCATTGTGGGATACGATGATAATCGTCCTTGCACCCTGCTTCAGGATGTGGCGAATGTCCATGACTGTAGCCCTGATGCGCCTGTCATCAATTATCCTGGCATCCCTTACGATATCGTAGTTTACCCTTAGAAAAACCCTCTTGCCATCTAAAGCCGACTTATGAAGATTGCGTACGGGCGTTTTGTTGGCATATGGATACCACTCGAAACCCACTTCAGACTGTTTAGTCATTTTCATATTCTCCAAAAGCATATTTAACAAATTCAGGGCCGTAATGAAAAAGGGTGTTTAATATTATATCCATAAAACCCATTGTCAAACAAACAAAATAGTACCCTGTTGCATCCGTTTTGCTTTGCATATTATAAAACACTGGTTTTATATTGCCTGATTTTATATTATATTGTCCTGTTTATTTAATAACTTTTATCTCAGGAATATTTATAACAATGAAAATATATTCGCTGCAGGATTTTATCAGGTATCTGGACTCAAACGGCGAACTGATACGCATAAAGGCCGAGGTGGATGCCAGATTAGAGGTTACTGAAATATCCATCCGGGCTTTACAGGAAGGGATGCCTGCCTTACTTTTTGAAAACGTAAGGGGGGCTAAATTCCCTCTGGCCATGAACGTCCTTGCCAGTGATAAACGGATTGAACTGGCGCTGGGAAAACATCCGGACAGGCTTGGCGAGGAGTTGATTACGTTTATGGAAGAGGTCATGCCTCCAGGACCTAAGGTGTTTTTCAAACACCCTGGAATAACCAAACGGATTTTCAGCGCCCTTCCCCGGAAGACATGTAGGCCTACATCACAGGAAGTGGTGATTAATCCGGATTTAAATGATATTCCGGTTATAACCTCCTGGCCGGAGGATGGTGGTCCTTTTATTACCCTGCCGCAGGTTTTTACCTACGACCCGCATGATGGGAAACGGAACGTGGGAATGTATCGTATGCAGGTATTCGATGGCCGGACAACAGGTATGCACTGGCAGATACAAAAGGGCGGCGGGTTTCACTACTATCAGGCCAAGAAGCTGGGCAGGGAGTTTGAGATTGCCGTGGCGCTGGGAACCGATCCTGCTCTACTGCTGGCTACGGTTGCCGCATTACCGGAAGGAATTGACGAGGTTATGTTCAGCGGCTTCCTCCGCAGCAGAAGGACAAGGATGGTGAAGGGCAAGAGTGTTGGCATCAAGGTGCCTGCGGATGCAGAGTTTATTCTCGAAGGAACCGTTCATCTGACGGAGCTACGCATGGAGGGGCCATTTGGCGACCATTTTGGGCATTATTCTCATGCCTCAAAATTCCCCGTTTTTCACATAAGCAAAATCACGCACAGAAAAAATCCCATTTACCCCGCAACAGTAGTAGGCCGACCACCTATGGAGGATAAATATCTGGGGAATGCAACCCAACAGGTTCTGGGCCCGCTTATTCGTCTTATTCATCCGGAAATCCGTAATCTCTGGGCTTACTACGAAGCCGGGTTTCATAACCTGCTGGTGGTTTCCGTAGAAGAACGTTATCAGAAAGAGGCAATGAAGACAGCACTTTCAATTATGGGTGAAGGTCAGCTTTCGTTAACAAAATGTATTGTAACAGTTTCAGAAGACGTCAATCCTCGAGACTTCGAAGCCGTCCTTAAGGCAATCCGCGAAAACTTTGATCCCACATACGATTTTATTATGATTCCAAAAGTTCCACTGGATACCCTTGATTTTACCAGTTATAAGATGAATCTCGGAAGCAAGATGATTATGGATGCTACCAGATCAGGAAATACAGATAGGGAAAAGGCATCAAAATCCCTGCCCGACCCGTCCCCGCCAGAATGCAGTCGGGCGGGCGAAATAGATCGTGTGATAAATGTAATCGATAATAGAATATCTGACTGGAATCTCCTGGGCGAAACGCTGTTAGTGGTTACAGTCCAGAATAATGGAAGAGATGTGGTTAATAAATTAATTAAATCTGATGAGCTTGTCGGGCCAAAGATTATAGCTGCGGTGAGCCCTGACGTTGACATCCACAATCAGGAACAAACCATCTGGGGTATATTCACAAGATTTGATGCCGAGCGAGACATTATGTTTACCGAGGAAAAGCTGGTCGGCATAAGCCCTCTCTTCAAGGGTAAGATGGGTATTGACGCCACGTGGAAGAATGGCTATCCCGCACCACTCGTAATGTCAGAAGAAATAATCAAGAAAGTAGATGAGCGGTGGGACAGTTACTGGAGATAAGTTAATTCGCTTTTGCGACAAAAACAAACAACTTAACCTCCCCCTGTCATTCCCGCCCGCCTGTACCTATTCGGGCAGGCAATCTGTTGAGCGGGAAT
>CAKKPF010000214.1 GCA_919901575.1 Candidatus Brocadiaceae bacterium | reverse complement strand
TTTGAATATTTCGGCCGGAGCCTGATGGATACAGGCGACTCTTTCATCAGGAAGATCATGAAAATCAGTCAGGAATTTTTTATCTGAAGAACTGCTGACAATAAATCCATCAGTAAAACGAATTGCTAATTTAATATGTCTGTCAAGAAACCTGTCTATAATGCGGCCTGGCAATGCCTTTATCAAATTTCTATTACTGATACCAAGTTTCTTTCTCCATACCTTTAAAACTTTTTCCATGTGGTCGTCCAGGCCATGACTGCGGCATACAAAAACGCCCGGTCGTTTTGTAGCTTTGTGTTCTTTCGCAGCAAGGTAGCAGTGTCCCTGGTTAACATGAACAACATCATAAGCCTTCTCTAAATATTTTTGACGTATAATTTTTCTATAAGTAAAAGGTAATTCCAGAAGATAGTGCAGGTTGCCATGCTTAATTCGACGACCAAGATCCGGAGCCCAGATTTCATCTACTTCATGCCCAAGTCGGCGTAGACCGGCAATGGTCTGCAGTTCTGTCCCGGCAGCGCCTGAATCAGGATCAGGTGGAACATCTGCAGCAAATAAAATTTTCATGATTTGTTTTAAAAAAGCTGCAAATACGTGGAAAGTAAATCCTGCGGATGAGGCGTTCTTACAATACTCAGCAGTAACAAAGAGGATACCGCTAAGAAAAAGGTGTACCTTTACAAAGATGTCAATCTTTTGATCGCGTTAAACGTTACCCCTCTCCAAGCTCGAAAATGGAATGGATAAGACTTGATTGCCTTTAAATAAAAATTAGCTGCCTTATGATAATTGTTTTGCTCTTCCAGTCCCGATGCAATGAGATAATATGCAGTGGCGGTATCCCGGGAAGTTGCGCTATTTGCCTTGTTTCTAATGGCATGTTGCCTTAATGCAGAAACACGTTCCAATATTATAGATTCCGGTTTATTAAGTTTCCTGGCTATGTAGCAGTCCCTTGCAAGCTGGGTAAACTGACCCTGAATTCCTCTTCGTCTAGATGATATACTTTCCGGGCTAAGGCACAAATTGTACAGGTACTCCTTAACACATCCTATCTTTCCTTCCCATGCCATCCGGAGCCAAAGGTCACAATCTTGCGCATAATAAAATTCTTTCTTATAGCCACCAACCCGACTATACGCATCCTTACTGAACATAACGCTTCCATGCGCAGGTATTCCGATCATTTCTTCCCGAAGTTTTCTGGTTGTTTCTTCAATATCATCTGATGTGTTGATACACCTGATTATCTCACCGTTCGGTGTGATACAATTTGTCCAGGAAAATGCCAGAACCATATCCTTATTACAATCTAAAATATTTTCAAGGGCTTTAAGTCTTCCTGTCATTGACACGTCATCCACGTCTTGCCTTGCGATATATTTTCCTCGAGCCTCTTTGCATCCACGAATCAATGCCTTTGTGAGCCCCGTATTTTCCTGTTCAATAACGCGGATTCGATTATCACGTCTGGCAAATGCTTCCAGGATTTCTCCTGACTCATCTGTAGATCCGTCATTCACTATGATAAATTCAAAATCTACTCCTTCCTGTACCAGAATGCTTTCAACAGATTTAACCAAATGGTTAGCACCGTTGTAAACGCTCATGATAACAGATACAGATGGCTTCATAATATAATTCAGTTCCTGCTTCAGTATGAATCTGCAAGTATTAACGCTGCTTATTAGAAAATTTCAAACCATTTCTGATGCTAAATGAAGGATTCCCTCGCGGCACTGGTATTCCATAGTTAATCAAAACCGGTAAACTACCTTGAAACTCTTTAATGATAGTATTGCGGCTAAATTGATTGTTGTAGGCATCGGCCTGTTCCTTTCTCTCCGGCCATCGGTGATCATATCCATACTCCGGAACCAGAAAATAAGCGTTGAGGTTTTCAAGTTCTTCTTTTTCTTCATTTGACCAATCGGTTCTTTGTAGTAGAATTTCTTGAATGTTATAGTTATCTTTAAGCGGTCTATAATCAAACCCAAGCTGTTTTGCAACCACTATATTTGAACCTTCTGGAACAACGGCTTGAATCCATTTAATAGCCTCGTTACGTGATTCCGGAATGCATTGATATTCTAACACAATTTCCTTTAAAGGCGCTGTCAGAAATATCGAACTGGAGATTACCATAATCACAATCCCCCGCTGTAAGAACACATATTTTTCAGGAGCGTACTTATCCAGATATTGTGTACTATACCGATAGAGTCCAAGTATTCCACAAGTTGCAAATACTGGAAACATAGCATAAACAGGCAGCAAATTTCTGAAAAAATTGGTTTTATGCAAGCAAAAGTACAAAGTAAGGAATACAGGGTAAGAGATTACTGCCAATCCTTTCTTATGATAAGTTTTGACAAGCCAAAACATTCCAAATATGACCAGCAACCAGACTCCAAGTCCAAAATTATCCCAAAGACCCTTTGTTTGGTAAACTAAATGATCCCACCCGGGTTCACTTGTATAACCTATGTGTCCTCGTGAATAATTAAGCCTTTCGTGGTTGATATCTAGAATAAAGTCTTTGAGACGAATAACACTATATGGCATAACCAAGATAAATGTTATCCCTAAATATATGAACAGTCCCAATGTCTGCCTAAAAAGCATTGTATATCTTAAAAATACTTTGTTTTCAGGTGTTATCCCTAAATATATGAACAGTCCCAATGTCTGTCTAAAAAGCATCGTATGTCTCAAAAATATTTTGTTTTCAGGGTATTGGCTTTTCAATGCAATAATGAACGGCAGCACTAGTATTCCGTGGATATATTTACATGCTACTGCCAACCCACACACTATTCCTGGTATTATCAACCGATGGGCTAAATCATTTTTACCCCAAGTATAGCATAAATATAATATTCCAGAGGTTACTACTAATGAACAGACAATATCTGTATTAATATATTCCCTGGAGTGATAGAGAAACAATTCAGACAAGCATAGAATAGATGGAGCCAATATTAAAGACAGTGGCTGACTTGTCAAATGATAGGCAATCAGAGCAACAAGGAGAAGGACAATTAAAGAAAAAAAAGAAAAAAGATATTTAGCCGGCCAAATAACATTTGGTTGGTCGTAATATGGGTAAACGGCCCAGGTCAAATCGCTGATCCTGTTAATTCTTCCACGAAATTTCTCAATTAAATATCCGGTAACTTCACCAAATGCTGTAAGATAGACCGGAATCGAAGGGTACATAAACTGATGGGGGTCCAGCCCGGGGGAATGAATGACATGGTTCGCACTGTCAACAATAAACCTTTCATCTACATGTCGCGGATAGGGTTTTGAGATATGAATGAAATTAAACCTAGCAACTGCTGAAAACAGTAAAATTACCGTTAGCCCTAAGACGCTGATTTTTAAATTCCATGTACTGGTTTTAAATGATTTAAACAGTTGGTGCAAATGATTTCTCCATATTTTGAATCCACAAACGCAATACTTCCCCTCGCCTGGTTTTTATACCCCAGAAGGCTAATGCCATAATAACAGGAAACAAGTACAAGATTGCAGCAAATGAATTCAGTGCAGGCAAAGGTGTTATTCTTAATGAAGAAAAAGGAGTTTTTAGCAGACCAAAAATGAAATCAAAGTGATATTTTTTACCGAAAATCGCTCCTAATAACGCACTCCATAAAAACACATATGTGAATTTTAAAGAAAAATATTCTTCTTTAATGATACGCAATCTATACTTTGAGAGAAGACTCGCAATTTCATCTCGTTTCATATGGTTGATATGGTGCTTTAAGTCAGACCCAAGCCATGCATTAAAATTCAACCTGGACCCTAAAGATTCCACATTAGGAATTTCAATCAAAACCGTACCATTCTGGCTTAAAAGTTTTGGCCAACTTGCAACATGATTTTCCGGATGCTTAAGGTGCTCAAATACGTGCCAATATGAAATAGCCTCGTACCTTCGCGGAAACAGCTCTTCTGGAATATCTGTCGTGTAATACAAGTCTATGTCAAACTGATATTTAGCAGTAGTTTGTGAAATTTTTGATGCTGTTGTTCCAAAAACAGATAATCCCTTCTTTCTTAAAAAATATAGAAATTTCCCGTCACCAGCACCTATATCCAACACATTACCATTTTTGAGTTTTGTTCTTTTTAAAAATTTCCTTGCCTTTTGCCAGTCTAAAAAGTAAAGAATTGGATTGAGAACAGGGAACAAACGTGATCCTTTTGTATCATTATCGTAGTATCTGTCTTTATCATATAGAGATTTTGCCATTGTAATAATCACCACAACCTCGGATTAACATCGGATATTAATGTAAAATCATTATTTAAAAAGAAGTCTTTTAGTCGTATGAACGGTTACTCTTGAACAGCAAGTCTCCTTGAAGCAGTTCACCATCAGGAGAGAGACAAAAGCCAGTCATTGTAACAGGGTGAAACCCTCTCTTAAATAAAAACGAAACAATACTACGCCAGGATGGCGAGCCAACGTAAAGAGTTTTAAACTCAACTTCTACAAAAACATATTCAATTCTGTCCAAAAACTCCCCACATCCTTTCAACACTTCTAATTCATAACCCTGTACGTCAATTTTTAACAGTTTTGCATTTAAAATTTGGTGTTCTACCGCATATTTCTCTATGGTTGTCACTTGAACAGGAACTCTTTTCACTTCTGAAAAATCTGTGTCCGGAAAACCTTTTACAACACCTTCTGAAACCGGCAGAAATGAGCTTGTATAATGTGCTTTGTTTATGATAAATTCGGCTTGACCGGTGGAACTTCCCACACCACATTGATTAGCAATTATTCGTGGTTTTCCGTTGTTTTTCCCAACGTTATTTGATACCTCCTCGAAAATAGAAAAGATCTCAGGATTAGGCTCAAAACCATGCACTTGTGATAACGGAGCACGTAATAAAATATTTGTTGCAAAATTCCCACGATTTGCACCTACATCAAATATTATATTTGGCCCTGAGGAAAAATTAATACAATTAAGCTGTGGATGTATCAGCCCCTGATTTAATCTTAAAAACCTTTTTACCGCCCATCGCCACCTCCTGGGTAAAAAACGATTTAGACCGATAAATATATCAGTATTCATGGATTTTAACGGTTGAGCTAAGGCGCAGATTCATCCGTCGCCTTCAGCTCCTTGTTGGCTGCGTGTCCGGTAATCACTGTCCGTCGTCAGTAGCAGGCTTGGCGGCCCTGGCTTTCTTGCTTAACGCATCAGATATGGTTTTTGCGACTTGCTTTGCCAGTTCTCCATATCCCTGACGTGTGAAATGGCAGCCATCTTTTGAGTGCCATTCCTTGAGATTTGCAAGTGCAAGATTGTACAGGTCGTTGACCGTTATCCCTTCCCTGGTCATCAACTCCCTGGCCGCCTTGTTGTTCTTTACCACGAGAAGCTTCGTGTCTTCTCCGTACGAGACGTATGACGTTGTACTGGCCCAAATCAACTTCGCACCAGTCTTCTTGAGAATGGCAACAATCTTGCTCAAGTTCTCAACATACTGCTCAGTTGTATGTCTACGTTTCAGATCCTCTGTCTTGTATTTGCTGCGGTCAGTGACCCATATTCCATTATACAGATAATGTGTGTCCCATATTCCGAAATTGAAATGGATGACGTCCCACTTCTTGCCCCCTACCCATTTCTTGACATCTCGTACGCCTGAGCCAGAGTGATTGCAGTTGGTCGTGGGTCGGAAAACATCAGCTTTGCCGGCGAGTAACTTGCGAACGGCTACCGTGTATCCGATAGAGATCGAGTCACCAATGATCAGAACATTCGGTAGGTCTGGAGACTATCTGGCGGGTTCGCCATGGCCTTCAGCAGATGAGCAGGGGGTTCTTCCTTCAGTGCCTGCTTCTTGTTTTCAGCGAAAAATGCAAACAGCAGCAATGATGCCGCCAATATGATTCCCCACATTACCCAATTTTTGTGCTTCATTCTGCTCTGCTTTCAATTGGACATAGGTCTCTTGCTGTTGTGCCTGTCAGCCAACTATACACTGGAAACTAGCTACGTATTATTACATTTTTGTCATTTGCCTCGTAACAAAAAAACCATTCAATATTTACAGATGGTTTCATTATTGAGTGTATTTTCTACTTAAATTTAAATTTTTCTCTCCATGGATACTTATCGGTATTAATTTGTCATCAATTAGCTTGGAGTGCTGTGAGTTTCTAATATGCATCCACTTAAGTATTGTGCGGCAAACCAATTTCACTATAGACTGTTTTTCAAGAGAATAAACATGCCATGGCCTTTTGCTAAGATATACTTGACCGTTAAGGGCAGATATTATATATGTTAAAGCATGTTCCGGAAAAATATTCTTGAGTTGTGGTTCTACGATTCCCAATTTGTAAAAATCAGCATCATTAACTAAAATGCAGTTTGTCTCTGTACACGTTGCGATTCGGTATTTTTTCTCATGTGCTAGGTTTAGAATCGC
>CAKKPF010000213.1 GCA_919901575.1 Candidatus Brocadiaceae bacterium | reverse complement strand
TCTGCATCCAAAATGGAAATTACTATACTATGAACTTACATACTGTTGGTCTTAATCATGACTCTGCCCCTGTAGAAATAAGGGAAAAGCTTGCATTCAGCGCTTCAGCAGTGCCGATTGCACTGTCTTCCTTTACACAGTCTTTCCCTTCGTCAGAAGCAGTTATACTATCAACCTGTAATCGTGTTGAAATATATGCCACATCACCCGATAATTCTCTGAATAAGGAATCCCTGCTGGATTTCTTCTCTGTATTTCATGATTTGCCAAAAGAAACATTTTCTGACCATATGTATCACTATCAGGATATTAATGCCGTAAGGCACTTGTTCTTTGTTGCCTCCAGCCTCGATTCTCTGGTCAGGGGTGAAACCCAGATACTCTCACAGGTAAAGGAAGCATATATGACGGCGGCTTCCGCAGAAACAACAGGCAGTATTCTTAATCAGCTCTTCCAGCGTTCCCTGAACGTTGCCAAGGACGTGCATACAAAAACAAACATCGGCAGAGGCAAGGTATCAGTAAGTTCGGTAGCCGTTGATCTTGCCATCAAGATATTTAAAGATTTCTCCAATAAGACGATATTTATTATTGGCGCCGGAGAGATGTGTGAGCTCGTATTAAAACATCTGGTAGAGCGCGGTGCAAATACTGCAATAGTCGCAAACAGAAACTACGACAAGGCAAAGTCCCTTGCCGAAGAATATAACGGGAAGGCCATAAATTACGAAAATCTTGAAGATTATCTCCCGCAGGCAGACATAATCATCAGTTCTACTGCCGCCCCTCGTTACGTAATTCATACGGAACACATAAAGAATGCTATAAAGACACGCAGAGGCAACCCCATGCTGCTCATAGACATTGCCGTGCCCCGTGACATAAACCCAGAAATAGCGAAGATTGACAATGTCTATCTCTATAATATTGACGACCTTCAGATAGTAGCAAATAGCAACATAGACGATCGGGAGAAAGAACTTGGCAAATGCCAGAAAATCATTGAAAAAGAGGTAGAAAAATTCATGGCCTGGTTTGAAGAACTGAAGATTGGCCCTGCCATTTCTCAATTAAGAAACCACTTCCATGAAATAGGCGAGCAGGAACTTGAAAGACTGCGTCCAAAACTGGGAGAAATTGCACATGAAGAGTGGGAACACATAGTCTACACAATGCAGCGCACACTCAACAAAATTCTCCACAAACCCGCCAAAGTAGGAAAAGAAAAAGCGAAAAACGGCGGAGGCTACCAATACGTAGAAACCATAAAACTCCTCTTCGGCATCCACCACAAAGACGAATCTAAAAAATAAGTTATTAATTGGGTAGCCCCAACCTTTACACTGTTAAATATATCTTACTCGTAGTGCTCTCAAAAGTTGGTTATTGTCTCTGCATATAATACTTTATAAAGTTATTAGTATGGTAAAACATTTAACAGGGTGAAGGTTGCGAAACTTATACAAAACATAACCGTTCAAAACATCTGTGAATAAATCCTGTATTCATTCACTGCTGGTTCAGGTTTGCCAGCCCGACACGTCTTTCCGGCGGGCAGTCTGAATCGAAATGTTTAATTCAATCAGCAATAATTGATATGGCATTGTTGAATAAATGTAGTAAAATTCCATTTAGCGTAATTTGAATCCTTAAGATTATTTTCATAAAGGAGATAGATAGAATGAGTACGAAAACTTTAGATAAACACATCGAAATTACCAAAGGAATAGCTGGCGGCAAGCCTAGAATTGCTGGACATCGAATCACGGTACAAAATATTGTAGTTTGGCATGAATTGTTGGGACGTGACGCTGATGAAATTTCAGCCGAATATAACCTGACGTTAGCTGACGTTTATGCTGCTTTGGCTTATTATTATGATCATAGAACCGAGATTGACAAATCAATTGAGGTAAGTGAGTCTTTCGTAGAAGAATTAAGACTAAAAACGCCTTCAAAAGTATCGCAAAAACTAAATGAGCAAAAAGCTTAGATTTTATACAGACGAACATGTTCCTAGTTCTGTTGTGAAAGGGTTAGAGATTCGAGGCGTAGAAGTTCTGACGACAAAAGACTCTGGGATGCTTGGAGAAAGCGATGAGAATCAGATTGCTTTTGCCAAAAAGGAAAAGAGGGTTATTTTTACTCAAGATGAGGACTTTTTACGGCTGCATGCTCAAGGCTTTGAACACAGTGGTATCATTTATGCCCACCAACGTACTCCAATAGGGAAGATGGTACGTGGACTCATGCTAATTTGTCAAGTCCTCGAATTTAAGGAGATGAAAAATCACATCGAATTTTTGTAAAGATTATCTGCCTAAGAAATTTCTTTTCAGACTCCAAAAGCCAAACATAGCAAATACGGATTTGATTAATCGCCACATAACAGGCAAATCAAGTTGACGGATAATTCTTTGGCGATGTTAGAATCAAGATGACTCATCATGTGTGGTTAACATGGTCAAAAC
>CAKKPF010000212.1:9639-14215 GCA_919901575.1 Candidatus Brocadiaceae bacterium | reverse complement strand
CTCACCTGTCAGGTTTGAATAAGGATATGGGACTTATCAATAATATACCTGATGCCGAGGGGATTGACCTTTATGAAAGATCCGATGGCAGTATAGAAGTTGAGACATCAAATGGCATAAAAACTTATTTTGTACAAAAGACTGAATCAATATCACTACAAAGAGTAAGGCAGACCTGCTCATTTTGACGCTTAATATGACTATTAAAAGGAGTTTTCTATGGAGAGCATAATGATAAAATCAGAAACTGAAGATTATCAAGATAACTTATCTGCGGTGAGGTACGTATACCGAAATAAAACGCGCTGTAGATTCAATATTTCCGGCCTGAAAAATTCCAATACCTTCGCAAAATATCTGACGGATAAATTTCGTAACCATGAGGGTATTCGCAAAGCAAGGCCAAGTACTATTACAGGGAACATACTTATAGAATTTAGTCCAGGAAGCATCAATCACAAGGAAATCTTTTCGGGATTAAAGAGTGCGGCAAACGATTTCTTTGAAACTGAAATTTATTCAAACAGCAAAAAGGTTATCCTCTTATACCCGCAGAAAAAAAGAAGGCCGGTTTCATCTTATCCAGATGGCAAAAGGTCCCTATTTCCAGTTAAACGCAAATGTAAATTATGCATAAAAACAGGTCATGATGGAAACGCCATGTCGTCTCACTTAAACAAACTTATTCTTCATATAGCAGTTGATGCAGTGGGAAGCCTTATTCTGGGAGGCGTCGCTAAGAGGTTTATGGGTAAATCATTGAGTCGGTTAGTCTTTTAGAGGTTCCAAAAAAATATGTCAGCACGGCAAGACAATGACCTTATAAAAGAAGCTTTGTTCAGGGAGTTTCTCAGGGCAAAGGGATTAAGTTATACTTATGAAAGACAACATATCCTGAAGGAAATCCTTGAAACCTCAAATACGATTAAGCATTTTCCAATTGACAGATTATATAATAATTTACAATCAAAAAGGAATCGCATATCAAAAAGCACCCTCTACAGGACAATAAAATTGTTGGAAGATTCCAGAATAGTAAAGAAAACTGATATTGCCCCGGATCGTTACGTTTATGAAATAGTAGAACAATATAATATTGGCCATATCGTATGCTTAAAGTGCAAGAACATTATTGAAATAAATAACAGAGAAACAAAAAAAATTGTAAACCATATTTGTAGAGAAAAAAGATTTCAATATAAAACACATACGTTTGAAATCAAGGGCTACTGCGATAAATGTATAAGCTTGTCTCTAAAAGATGAATGATTACTCATTGGAAGATATTGTCAGGTGTGTTCATTCTACAAGAGGCCGTTTAAGGTTCATGCTTGTGGCTTCTGCTATTGACATGTACAAGAATCTTAGCGCAGAACAAAAAGAAGATATGCTTGAAAAGATTGAAAATATGCAGGGAATCATGGCAGTTCGTACAAATACAATAATTGCATCGATTACTATAACATACAATCCTCAAGTAACCACAGAAGCGAATGTCATATCATCATTGAACTCTATTGTAAAAGAATATTATCCAAAGAATGCTGGCGGTAAGGCTGAAAAATGATTGAGCGCAAGATGGAAGAGGCATTGGAACATATCTGGACAGCAGGTAAAGAACGTGGCATGGCTGAGAGAGAAGCCATAAGCGAACAACTTAGAACAGAATCCACAAATAAGGTATTTGAGGAGATGAGCCGTGGAGGCCTTGTCAACCTTGATGAGCGGATGGTCAAACTAACATATGCCGGAAGAAAAAAGGCAGAGTTGATAATCAGACGGCATAGACTGGCAGAACGGCTTATATACGATGTGCTAAACATCCGAAGTGACAAATTCGAGTCAAATACATGTCAATTTGAGTACTTCCTGCCGGATGATATAACCTCAGGTATTTGCACGTTGCTTGGGCATCCTGGTGAATGTCCTCATGGCAAGGCGATTCCAAGGGGAAAGTGTTGCAAAAAGGCCAGAAAAGATATTAAAGCTTTAATTGCCCCTCTTTCGGAATTGAGACCGGGAGATGTGGGAAGGGTTGTTTATACCACTATCAAAGATCAAGATAGATTGGGCATAATTTCAGGGATTGGCATACTACATGGTACAGAGCTAAGGGTGTATCAAAAAACACCCACATTTGTCTTACAGATAGGAGAATCTCAAATTGCCGTAGACGAAGACATGGTAAGTGGTATTTATGTGCGGCATAAATACTGGTAAAACATACACGCAATTATTAAGATTGAGTTGCGAGGCGCTGACAACGAAGAGAAATTATGATTACGCCTCGCAACCCTCTTGATTCTGCAGGCATCGGAACGAGTTAATTATTACTTTTCTTCCATCTCCTCTTTTACCTCTGCCACTAAATCTTCGAATTGTTCCCTGCTTTCAGCGTAAGCATGTTTCATTTGATCTTTCAACCCCAGACCGCCTTTAATAACACTTTTCATTAGAGGTTTGGCGGCTGATGCAATCAAAGGATAAACGGCCATAGCCACAAGGGCGGAACCAATACCAAAACCAAATGATTTAAAAAGACCTAATTTAGCCATAACGACCTCCTTCCAAAAAAAATTGCCATAATAAAAGGCTAATGCCTTAAACTCACTTTTTTTTGTTCTTTTGGGTTTTTTTGTTTTCCCTTAGTGTGTTCAGGTGAAATATCCTTGGCATCACCATTGCCTTCACCAGTCCCCGTTAAATACAATCTACTTGAATTAAAAACCACACCCAATGTATTGGCGTTATGCAGGATGGCCGCCGTAAGCGGTGAAATCACCCCAAACATCCCCAATAGTATTCCTAAGGAATTGATGCCAATCGAAAAGGTAAAATTCTGGCGAATCATCTTCATAGCCTGCCTGCTAATCTGTATAGTTTCAGAAACTGATTGCAGGTGATCTCCCGTAATAATCACATCCGCAGCCTCAATTGCCACGTCTGTTCCATTGGTCTTCATTGCGATCCCCAAATCAGCGACAGCAAGAGCAGGTCCATCATTAATACCATCTCCCACCATAGCAACACGCCTGCCTTCACCCTGAAGTTTCTTTACGAAATTAGATTTGTCTTCAGGCAGCATAGACGCCTTAATCTCATCAATATCCAGGTCTCTAGCCATGATCGCCGCAGAATCATAATGGTCGCCCGTTACAACGTAAATCTTCTCAACCCCATTACTACGGAGGCCCCTTATGGTCTGGTCAATGCCTGGCCTTAATAAATCTTTGACTCCAACAATCCCTATCAATTCCCCTTCTCTTGCAACATAAAGGACAGATTCCCCATTTTGTATCAATCGTTCTGACTGAGCATCGCCTTTATGATTAACCTTAATTCCCATATCATCCATAAAGTGACGACTGCCCACCAGAATCTGAATCCCATCGGAAATTGCCCTTACTCCATGTCCGATTACCACCTCACATTCGGAGTGTTCAGGGATAACAGCCTCCATCTCATGAACGTGAACCAGAACGGCTGAAGCAAGCGGGTGACTCGAATGTTTCACGCCAATTGCCGCAGATAACAACACATCTCTCGGCTTATACCGTGAGGCCAGCGAAATTACACGTGTTACCCTGGGTTTGCCTATCGTCAATGTGCCTGTTTTGTCAAAGATTACGCTATCTATCCTGCCTGCCATCTCGAGGTTAGCGCCTCCCTTTATTAATATTCCTCTTCTCGCCGCTCCTCCAATGGCGGCAACAACCGCTGTCGGCGTGGACAGGCCAACCGCACATGGACAGGCAATGACCAGCATAGTCAGGCTTCTGCGGATATCACGGGTAAATAAGAACGTAAGAGCAGACAATATGAAAGAGACAGGGATGACTTTTTGTGCAAATCGGTCTGCCACGTTCTGGATATCCGCACGGCCCTCCTGAGCTTCTTCTACAATCTGAACAATCCTGGCCAATTGGGTATCGTCTCCAACCCTTTCTGCACGGATAAACAGGGTGCCCATCTCCACAAAAGTTCCTGCAAAGACATGATCGCCAGGTTGTTTTGTAATAAGATTTGATTCTCCGGTGATTGCTGCCTGATTTACCGCCGCCTCACCTTTGGTAACCTCGCCATCCACAACAATCTTCTCTCCTATATGGACAACTACAACGTCATGTACCCTGATATCCTCAACAGGCACCTTTATTTCAACTTCATTTACTACTATCCAGGCAATTTCTTCATCTAAACTCAAAAGTTCTTCAAAGGCTTTCCGGGAACGGTGCAGGGTGAGCGTCTTCAATAGATTACTCAAATCAATCAGCCATACAACAACCAACCCCGTCAAACTTTCACGAAGAACAAAAGTGGCAATCGTTGCAACCGTGATTAATGTATCAATGTTTACCTTGTCTTTCCCTGCCAATACCGCCAGGCCGTTTCGAAAGACCGGATAACCTACAACAATTGTAGTTATCCCGCTTAAGCCAATTAAAGCGCCGCTATTGGCTAAACGAGCAGGCCCTAGAAAACGGCGCTTAATAAATAAAAACAAAAGAATAGCGCCGGTTACACACAATTGAATAATATGGCGACGAATGGGAAGCCCTGTCTCATCATCCTGGTT
>CAKKPF010000212.1:0-9629 GCA_919901575.1 Candidatus Brocadiaceae bacterium | reverse complement strand
GTTTAAATATTGTGCCTTTACCGGGTTTACGGCATCGGCTGTCTTTGAAGGGCGCCACTTTCTTATCGGTCGCAGGCTTAAACTTATCAATATCCCGTATTAGTTCATCATGTGATACTCTTTCAGGCTCAAAGAGGAGAAGAATCCTGCCGGTTACGGCATTAGCCTCAACATGCAGGATTCCCTCCTTCTGTGAAAATTCAAACTCAACATCTCTGACAAACTCTGTAGAATTTTTCAAACCGGCGACATAATGACGCAATCGCCCCAGGGTTTTGTGTGTATAGGTTCCATTTCCGCTAAAACCGTTGTAAATGTAGCTACTCAAAACCATTGGAATATTTCCCTGTCCGAACAAAACTTGTGAAATATAAACAATCCTCAATCGGTACAAACTTTTAATTTCTTTTGCTACTGATAATATACATACAGAAATGAATGTCAAGTGTAAACCCTTATATTACAAATATTTACATTGAGACTCAATTTCATTTTCGAAGTGGTGGCTTGCCATAATTAACCGGTCATTTGCATTGTACAAAAATATATTTTGACAAAATAAATTTTTTCTTGACAAAGAGACTTTGTCAATATATATTGTGACTTAATTGAGATTGAGTCTCAATATAAATTATAGAGTAAAGTGAAAAAGATACTAATTATTGATAATACCAAAGACAATTTTTATAAGGTAGTCAGTCCTTGTCTGTCTAAAAAGTTCCACGGTGGGCGCACTAGCTTCAGCCCCTTCTCCACCGCAGTGCGTCCACCATATATATAATCTTAACTTTTGTTGTAAGTGTTTTTATCTGATTGGTATTATAGAAAGCCTGAAATTCACCCTTGTTTAATGAAAGGAAATTATATGAGAAAAAATATACTAATCATTGACGATAACAAAGATATCCTTGGTATTTTTGAACAATTATTATTGGATGACGGATTCAGTGTGTCTACAGCAAACAATGGTATTGCAGGCATTGAGCTGTTTAAGAGGGAAAACTTTGATCTTGTAATAACAGACATCAACATGCCTGGAATGAGCGGTTTTGATGTTATAAAAAGGATAAACAACATTATTATGGTACCCATTATTCTAATGAGTTCAGACTATTTGCCGGTTTACCCGGATGATGTGAAAAGGTTAGGCGTAAACGCAATAATATCAAAGACCATTAATGATTATGACTTTTGTGAATTAATCAAGCACTGCCTGGAAGATAAGGTATATGAGAGCAAAATTTTTTGACTTATAATTGAGATTGAGTACCAATTGCAATAAATTGGAGAAAAGATGAAAACAAAAACAATAATGATAGTAGATAATGAACAGCCTTTTCACGACCGTTATTCTGAGATGCTTGAGGGCTCAGATTATGAAATCATCAGGGCATATGAGGGAGATGAAGCATTGACTATATTAGGGGAAAAGAGGCCTGATCTTATTATTACGGATATAACACTAAACATGATGACGGGCGATACGCTTTTCCTGTTTATAAAGAGTATGCCTGAATACAAAGATATTCCCTTTATCATGGCCAGCGACTTTTCACCGCAGCCTTATGAAAACCTGAAGATGTTTGATCCGGAACTGGTATTTCTTGACAAAACTTTTACCAGAGAAAGGTTGATAGGGGAAGTTAAGGCTAAGATTGGATAGGCAAAGATAATTAATAAGGTAAACCACCAGCTCTACCGGTGTTGACTAAAAAAAGCTATGCCGTGTAAAGCGAAAAACTATTATCTTATATTTTATAAATTTGTTTTCTTAGTGATCTTGGCGCCTTTGTGTGAGGATTAGTAATTGAAAACCTAATATTAATTTTTGAAGAAGGAGGTCTTATATGGAATTTGCAACACAAATAGAAGTAGCCGCAGACATTATCTGGATTCGCCTCCATGCGAATGGTGAGATGATGATTCGCAGACTAAGGTCCTTGGTAATGGTAGAGAAGTCTCTCTTTTACCAGGGTCTCGGCTGGCTTCGGATTTAAATTTTAATCAATACCTTATTGATTTAACACCTATAACCTTTCACTTTTTTTGATAGGAGGAAAAACATGTCCGTATTAATCGTTGGTGGAGACCACCTTGGCAGTATACCAAAAGAGCTTAAGAAAATCGGAGTAGACGATATCAGGCACATGGATGGCAGGAATAGAAACGTTATTAAGAGAGGAATTCCGATGACAATGGACCTGATTATAGTATTACATGATTATGTCAATCACAATCTGATGTATGTAACAAAGAAACGGGCGAAGGAAGCTAATATTCCCGTTATCTTTGCAAGACGTTCATGGTCATCGATATACAAGAAACTACCAGCTTGTTTAATCAATAATTGACACGAATTAACACTGATGAACAAGAATGAAAGGAAAAAATATGATGAAAAAGATAATGATTATTGACGATAACGAAGATATCCTTGATATCTTTAAACGACTATTAGTGGATAAAGGGTTCGGTGTGTCTATAGCAAATAATGGTACCGCAGGCATTGAATTGTTTAAGGGGGAAAGTGTTGACATTGTAATAACTGATATCGACATGCCATGGATGGGTTGTTTTGGATGTTAAAAGGATAAATAACATTATTGCGGTTCCTATATATAACTAAACAATAAATGGGGGATACATTCAATGAAAACTGTTCTCATCGTAGAGGATAATAAAAACCAGGGCATGCTCTACGAAGAAGAGTTTAGACGCGAAGGATACAACGTAATGCTTGCAAGAAATGGCAGAGAGGCAATTGAAAAGACCGAAGAACAAATTCCTGACATTATGATAACGGAAATCACCATACCTATTATGGATGGCATCGAATCTATAAGCAAGAAACTCGTTAAGCACAGTAAAATCCCCGTCATTATTAATACGGCTTACGGCAATTATAAGGATAACTTTATGACCAGGGCTGCCGATGCCTATCTTGTCAAGTCGTCCGATTTAAGTGAATTAAAGAATAAGGCAAAAGAACTACTTGAGAGAAATGTATAGGTTCAAGAAGGGTTCAAGGTATTGAGCTTTTCACAACAGAAACTACTTATTGAATTTTATAAGGATATTTTATATGAGCGCTTCAACACAAATCAAAGTAACTGCAGAATTTATCTTGCTTCATCTCGAAGGATATGGGGATATGACGCTTCGCAATCTAAGATCATCAATGTTGGTAAATGATAACCTTTTTAATCAGGGTATTGGCTGGCTTGCAAGAGAGGGGAAGATATTATTAACGAATGAAGGCTGGAAGGCAATGGTAAGCCTCGTTAAATGATGAATTGAGTATTTAGACTCTTCGCACCTCTACAAGAGGAAGATACAGGCATGGAAAACCTGTTGAGGGGAAAATGAATATAGTATGGTAAGGAGTAAGTATTAATGAATTTATCAAAGCTAAAGCCAGGCGAAAAAGGATGATACGTTTTTTGATAATAATAAAAAGGACAATTACAATTTACAGTAGATTAAATCTTTTCAAAACCTCTGCAACCTTATCATCTGTCTTGCTGAGGGTGCGGAAGGCGTCAATAAGGGAGTTGAGTTTACTGCGGTTCTCGGCAATGTCCCCCTCTATATTTCTGACCTTATCCTCAAAGGGTCTAATCATCGTCCGCCTGTCCCAGAGGGCAAACCAGATAGTCCCGCCGAACATGGCAACAAATGCGGCCAGTATGCCAAAGAATATATTGACTAACCTGTCAACAGCAAAAAGATTATGGGATGGAAACAAAATTTTATCTTGACAATAATACAATTTTCTTTAGAATGGAACTGAGATTGAGTTTCAATTTCAATTACTGAGTCAATTTAAATGTTACAAATAAGGCAGATTTCTTGCTATGAATAATGAACTTTCAATTTTTATGACGTATCTGGAAAAGAAAAGCTTAAGGCTTACAAGACAAAGAGAATATATCAGCCAAAAAATATTTACCACAAAAAAGCATTTTTCGGTTGAAGATATGGTTGATGTATTCAAGAACAATGGCGGTGCGTTAGGAAGGGTTACCATATACCGTACAATTGCACTACTTGTAGATGCGGGGTTGTTGAACGAAATAGATTTTAACAAGGGCTGTAAGTATTACGAACGTTCTCTTAATCGCGCATCCCACGCACACCTCGTTTGCAAGCGCTGTGGAAAGGTAACGGAATTTGCCAGTAGTCAACTGGAAAACATCGTAGATAAAATCAGGGTAACAAAAGCTTTTGAAGACATATCTTATGACTTCAAGGCAACAGGCGTGTGTTCTGCTTGTAAAAGGAAATAATTTTTTTGGGAAATAACTGAGATTGAGTCTCAAATGATTTAATTTTATAAAAAAGGGTTATCAGCCTCGCTCGGCAAGCTCAAACTGATAACCCGGCGCCTATCTGTCTGCGTGCAGTTAATTACGCACAGGCAGGAATGCAGAGGAGGTATTTTTATGTCTCCCCTTTGCATACGGCTTTTTTCATTATAACTACTGCTTTCTTTTTGTCAAATGACAAACGAACCAAGATTATGTGTCAATTATTAAAATTTCTTTTTTGGTAACAGTTCACCGCAAAGCTGCGAAGAACGCAAAGGGTAAAAACTATTATCTTTTGTTTTATTTTTTTAAATTTCGTCTTCTTAGTGATCCCGGCGTCTCTGTGTGAGGATTAGTAACTTGATTTTAGAAAAGAGTAATTCTATGGCTAAAATTGAAGATAAAGCTAAGGCATACGTAATTCAATGTCTGGCCTGTGGCGCAACATGCTCAATTGATAAGGAAATTATAATCGGGTTGCACAAGGGAATATACAACGAGTGCCAATTCGAGATTGACCACAGTCATCTGATGATAAAAGGTTATTGTAAGAGATGTCAGGAATCAGTACTGGAATCCTCCTGAAAGGGAGGCTGGCATTCTTACGAATGAAGTGGGAAGGGACGGTATTTGAATTGATATTGAGAATTACGATATTTTAAGCAGAAGAAAGGAGGTTGTTGATTCTAAGTTCAATCAAATAGAAAGGGGGCTGTCAGCTTATCCCTTGATAGAAAAAAACTGACCGCCCCTATTGGTGCAAGAGGATTTTTCGCCCTCTTTATATTTTGTAATTTTATCTTAGCATTATCGAAAGTCAACGTAAATTTGTGACTTTCGTAAGGAGGTTAAGGTGATTAAACGAACAGCATTAATTGTTTTATTGGTTTTCTTCATATTCGGGATGTCAGGCAATCTTGTTTTTGCCGATTCTCAGGAAGATCTAAAGAAAGAAAATGAGGCATTGAAGCGTGAACTTAATCGTATGAAATTGCTTTTTGAAAAAAACGAGACAACTACCGTATCAGGTTCTGGCACCGATACTGAAAGTAAAGAAAAAACGGTTTTAGAGGAAGTCAAAGTGACTGCGCCGCCAGTTGAAAAACCGCTTAAGGACTTCGCCGGCACAGTACACACTATTTCAAAAGAAGAAATAGAAAAGAAACACCCCTCTCACGTTGGTGAACTTTTAAAGAGGGTCCCGGGACTAAATGTTGTTGATGAATATGGGACAGGTACAAAGCCCAACTACGGCTTCAGGGGTCTTGCACCATTTAGAAGTACAAATACCATCCTTCTCCTCGATGACATACCAATTCAGCCATCAGTCTATGGCGACCCTAGTTCTTATTATAATGTCCCTGTTCAAAGACTCGATCGAATAGAGGTTATAAAGGGTGGAGCGTCTGTTAAGTATGGCCCAAACACTATGGGAGGTATAGTGAACCATAAAAGCAGGGAGATACCGGAAGGCTCTGAACTGCGCACACATAACACAATTGGCAGTGATAACCTTATCGAAAGCAACACATCTTACTCCGGCCAATTAGGCAGCATGGATTTCATGATGGATTACCTTAGGAGAGAAGGAGAGGGTTTTAGAGATAATATGAGGTTTGACGTTGATGATTTCACAACCAAACTTGTTTTTCATCCTGACATGCAGTCCAGCCTTACATTTAATTTTAATTATTATGATGTAGATGAAGAGACGCCTGGTGGTGTTACGGTTCAACAATTCAAGGACGACCCCGATCAAGCCTCGAAGCCTTTTGATTTTTTTGAAGGCGAGAGGTTTAGTGTTGATGCACACTATAGAAGACAGTTCACTAAGGATAGTTCTTTAAACACTATACTTTACGGTAATTTTTTCGAGCGTAATTGGTACATTGCTGATCAGCTTGGCTCCTCTGCGACTACGAATACACAGTTTCTAAGAAAATTTAACGCTTTTGGAATAGAGCCTAGCTATTCCATACGTTACAATCTCGGAAACATCAAAAACTTATTAATGGTGGGTGGCAGGCTTCATCTGGATAGAGAATCAGACGTCCGGGCGCGAGGGACTACTCCCAATGCGAGGATAGGAAAAACCGACCAGGATGCCGACTTAGAAACCTTTGCACTCGCCACGTACATAGAGAATGAATTTATCATAACGGACAGGTTGAGCATAACTCCTGGTTTTAGGTGGGAAAGAGTAGAACTGAGCCGTGACAATCGCCTGCGCGGGGCAGGTGGAGGTGTGGCAGGAGAGAATACGTCACGGGAATTTCTTCCGGCGATAGGCATAACCTATAAATTAACAGACGAAACAACCTTGTTTGCAAGCGCTCGCAGGAACTTTCAACCCGCTGAATTCAGCGAAGCCGTTGATCCAACAACAGGCACAAATACTGACTTAGATGCAGCAATAGGTAAAAATTTCGAGATTGGTGTGCGTTCGAGACCGTTAAAATGGTTTTATAGTGAACTAACCTTCTTCAGGATGAACTTTGATAATCAGATCATTACCGTTGATGGTGTATTACAAAATGCCCAGGGTACACGGCACAGAGGAGTTGAAGGGTCGCTGGAGATAGATTTGTTTGAATTAATCGGCGCGCCATTCAAGAAAGAGATTCCTGAGAAGTTTGGCAGTCTTTCTACTAATTTTACTTTTACTTTTCTGGATACGGAATTTAACTCGGGTGCGTTTAGCGGAAACAGCCTTCCTCAAGCCCCGGATAAGAAATATGGCTGGGGGGTTGAATACGATAATCCATTAGGATTTTCCGCAAATCTCGATGGATTATGGGTTGATAAACAATTTAGCAACGACGCAAATACGAGGCAGCAAAGCGCCGATGGCACGACAGGCAAGATTCCACAATATAGGTTATGGGACCTTAATCTGGCTTATGCTGGCGAAATAAAAAAACGCGAATTTTCTATTTTTGGGGGCATAAAAAACCTATTTGATGAGGAGTATTTCACTCGAAGGTCGAGTGGTACTCAATCAGGGATAATACCCTCACCTGACCGTACTTTTTATACAGGTTTCGAGTTTAAAATGTAAATTTTTTAAAGGGAGATAAAAAAGATGAAAACACAATTAGTTTTGCAGATAAAAATATTTTTTGTAATCCTTATCCTTACGGGCATATTTGGCTCTTCGGCCTTTGCTCACTTCGTCTGGATTGAAGGCTCGCCAGTGGTACAGACTGGAAAGGAAGAAACGGTGATGTTCTATTTTGGTGAATTTCATGAGTTTCTGCGGGAAGAGACAGGTGGAAGACTCGATGAACGGGAAGGGCTAAATGTATGGATGGTTGATTCAGATGGGAAAAAACAAGCAGTGAAGCTTGAAAAGAAAACCAATTTCTTTCAGACGGTGGTGAAGCCGGAAAAGCCCGGGCGTTGCAATATAGTAGCCAACGATCTTAAGACCGAAGTCGAGGATGGTACTAAGAATGATTCCATTGGCATCATGTATAAGCCCATGTTCTATGCACGTACTCAATTCCTATCATTCGAGGCCGGTCGTGTGTCTGAGAAAGAGGCGGAAATCACGGACATACTTGATCTGGACATAATTCCAATTACAAGCCATCTAGATCCAGCCAATGGGACGATTTCTCCTGATGTAGGTGATGAAGTGGTTTTTCAGGTGCTCTTTAAGGGACAGCCGTTGGAGAAGGCTAAGCCATTTGCTTATTCACCGATTGGCTGGGTAAAGGAGTTGCGTACAAATCCAAAGGGAATCACTCGCTTTACTCCACTCTGGGCCGGAACGTACGTCATTGATTGTGTCTATCTTGAAAAGGTCTCAGGACAGTTCAACGGCAAGAAGTATGAGGGGATTCGTCACAGGGCAACCCTGACGCTTCATGTGAGAACACATGACTAAAATTCCGGTAGGGAGACTTCGTTAATTAGAATGTTTGTTATTCGTCAAATTCACAAATATCTGGGTATTTCAGTTGCGGTTTTGTTGCTTATATCTGCGGTTACAGGTTTTCTCAGGGCAAACTACGTTTGGTACTGGAAACCGGGTTATAAACAACATAAACATCCGATAACTGAAGACTCCAGATACATTCAAGCGCCTGGGATCGGTATTTCAGAGCTTGAAACTATAATTGTGAAAAAAGGAGGAGTTGCAAAAATCAAAAGCCTCGAGCTTCTTAATCTTTGTGGAAGACTGCTTTATAAAGTTTACGCAGATAATGGTGTGCTTGTGGTAGATGCAATGACGGGTGAGTTGCTAACGCCTATTAGGGAAGATTTTGCTATAGAAATAGCAACCCAATATGTGAGTGGGTCTTTTCCGGTAAAGAACATTACTGATTTAAGGGATTATGTCCCATTCAAGGGGCATAATCCTCATCAGGTATACAGGGTCAACTTTGATGACAACGGCAACACCGAGATTTTCATTGATAAATATAGCGGAGATGTCGTTGAAGAACTGGATAACCGGCGCAGGTTTGCACAGTTTATTGTTAACTTACATGACTTTAACTTTCTCAATTTAAAGAGAACTTTGCTATGCATACTGGGGCTCAGTCTTGTGTCTTTATCCGTCTCAGGGATATTTCTATTTTGCAGGAACTCACGCCAGGAAATTACTTTGTCAGGAAGGTAACGTTATGAAACATTCTCTTATATTTATCCCGGCGCTCATAATTTTTTCTGCCGTTATGTTAAGTTATGTGCCTTATTCTACTGCGCAACCTTCAGATAATAAAGAGGCTATAACAGGACAAATTGATAACAACTCCAGACCCAGGGCGTTAATGAATGAGTTGCAGAATACGGTTACAACACTTCGCAAAGAACGACAAGCCTACTATAGTCGTAAACAGGAAAAAAACGAGGATGTTCAGGATCTGAGAATACAGATTCAATCATTGAAAGAAACACATGAAGGCCTGATAAGTGAAGCAGAGGATATTGAAAAAGAGATGGAAACCCTTGGCGGCGAAGAGGAAAGGATTAAAACGTCCATTTCCGGTTATAAGAACAAGGAAGATGAACTGTCAAATAGCATTATTTCTTATGTTGGGCTTTTACGAGAGCAGGTTAATGACGGAATCCCGTTTCGACTGGAAGAGAGAACGGCAAAGCTTGATGCAATATCAAACGGCATTGACGCAACAAAGCCCATGGATATTGCAGAGGCGTGTAATCAGCTATGGAGTTTCTGCAAGGAGGAACTGCGCCTGGCCGTTACAAGCGAGATATACCGGGACAATATACGCCTTGCAGATGGCAGAGAGCCGCATGCGGAATTTGTACGAGTGGGTAAGGTTATACTGGCATTTATGACTGATGACGGCA
>CAKKPF010000211.1 GCA_919901575.1 Candidatus Brocadiaceae bacterium | reverse complement strand
ACTCCAATCTTTCTAAGTCCCTCACTGCCAATGGAAAGTATGTAAGCGTATGCCCTTATAAGCACTCCGGTATTTCCATAAAAGGGCTTTACCCGGCCTATAGAATCAGGGAAGTCATATTGCCTTATATATGAATCATCCATTTTTGTGATCCTGGGAACAGGTAGAAATGGTACAAGTTTCTTTACTACACCCAATGGGCCTGCGCCCGGACCGCCGCCACCATGCGGGGTGGAAAAGGTCTTGTGAAGGTTCAAATGCAAAATATCTACACCCATGTCACCGGGTTTTGTAATTCCCAGCATTGCATTCATATTTGCGCCATCCAGGTATAATAGGGCGCCTGCATCATGTACAATCCCGGCTATCTTCAATATATCCTTTTCAAATAATCCGAGGGTGTTAGGGTTGGTAAGCATTAAGGCGGCAACGTCACTATCCATGCTTCTCTTTAACGTTTCTATGTCAATGAGGCCATGGCTATTTGATTTTATTTCTACAATCTCAAAGCCGCACATTGCAGCCGATGCAGGATTTGTGCCGTGAGCCGAGTCAGGTATAATTATTTTATCTCTTTTCCTGCCGTTTTTAACATGATAAGCGTGAGATATAAGCATTCCGACAAATTCACCGTGGGCACCGGCAGAGGGCTGCAGAGTGAACGCATCCATACCGCAGATTTCAGTGAGGAATTCTTCTAATTCGTACAGGATTTGGAGAATGCCCTGACATTGTTCCTGACTTTGATATGGATGAAGATTTACGAACCCCTCATACCTGCTAACGTCTTCATTAACCTTCGGGTTATATTTCATTGTACATGAGCCGAGTGGATAGAAATTTGTATCGACACTATAGTTTAATTGACTTAACCTCGTGAAGTGTCTTACAACGTCAATCTCGGCTACTTCGGGGAGATCTGCCGTTACAGTCCGTAAATGGTGTCTGGGAATCAGTTCGCCTATTGGTTTTACAGGCACATCACATTCAGGCAACGAGTATGCCGTACGTCCGGGCGCTGACTTTTCAAATATTAGTTTTTCAAGCATCTGTCTTTACCATTAATATTATAATTGTAGGGGCGAATAATCATTCGCCCCTACTTCTTCAAGGTATAAAATATCAAACACTATATCATCCAGAGTCTTGCTTGCCTGTGCGTGACCGCATGCAGACAGACGGTCGACTATTTGATTTGGCTTTTGATAGTGAATTTGATTATTTTTCTCTTTTATATTCAAAAATCTCTTTCTCTAATTGGTCTATTCCAATTCCTTCAGGGTTTTCCCTATCAAGTTGCCATTTTAATGGATTGTTTGTTATGTATTCCCTTATTTTACTTAGTTCTTTTTCGTTACGAATAACATGTTCATAATAATTGCGCTGCCAGACATTGTAGGTATTGGTACTTTTCCTAAACCATTTAGTGACACCAATTTTAAATCCGCGTATAATTGAACCAATGGTTTTGGATGGTGAACGAAATTGGTTTATTTGTAGGGGCGAATGATTATTCGCCCCTACATTTGTATCATTAATGATTATAATCCCATGAATATGGTTAGGCATAACAATGAATTCATCTAATGCTACATGCGGGAAATGTTCTGGTATTTCCAACCAACATTTATTTGCAAATCTCCCAGCATTATTCAATATCATTCTCTCTTCTGCAATTTGACCAAACAAAAAATGGTGATCATGCGTACATACTGTTACAAAATACATACCTTGCTGTGAATAATCATATCCTTTTAGCCGTATGGATATTCTCTTGTGTGCTTTAGCATTGTATTTCATAGGTTCCCTGCTTTTACGCAGGCTTAAGTCGTGCCGAAGGACAGACCTGCCTCTGGCATTGCCTGCGGCTACTAAATAATATTTGCAACAGCAGAGGCAAGATTGTCTATATCCTCTTTTGTTTTTGTTTCTGTCACACACAGTAGCATGGCGTTGTCAATGTCCGGATAGAAACGTGATAAATCAAGGCCGCCTATTATGCCTGCTTCAAAGAGGCCCTTGTTTATGTCTTGTATTTTGCAGTTACCGGAAAACCTTATGGCAAACTCGTTAAAGAAGGGTTTGTCGAATAAAGGCTCTATTCCGACAAACTCGCATAGTCTGGCCATTGCGTAATGACTTTTGTGAATGTTCAAGTTGCCGACATCTATCATTCCAGCCTTGCCTAATGTCGAAAGATAAATGCATGTCCTGAGCGCTAACAGTTGTTGATTTGTGCAGATATTAGATGTTGCCTTTGCACGCCGGATATGTTGCTCTCTTGTCTGGAGTGTTAGTGTAAAAGCTCGTCTGCCTTTTGTGTCAGTAGTTGCGCCTGCAAACCTTCCCGGCATCTTCCTCATAAACTCTTTGCCGGCTGCAAAAAAACCGGCGTGCGGACCACCGTAATTAACATAATTACCCAATGCCTGAATATCTCCAACTGCTATGTCAGCGCCGTATTCCCCGGGCGGCTTGATTATGCCTAATGACATGGGATTAACACATGCAACAAAAAGGGCTTCATTTTTGTGGGTTAATCCGACAAGCTCTTCAGTCTCTTCAAGGTATCCAAAGAAGTTTGGTGTCTGTATTAAGACACATGCTGTATTATTGTCAATCCTGGCTTCGAGGTTTGAGACGGATGTAACGCCGTCCTCCATTTCAATCTCTATGAGATTGACATCCAGTTCTTGCAGGTAAGTTGATAATACCTCTCTGTATTCAGGATGAACGGTTTTTGAGACCAGGATATTTTTCTTTTGTTTGTATCTTATGGCCAGCACGGCAGCTTCCGCCAGGGCCGAAGCTCCATCATACATCGAGGCGTTTGCAACGTCCATTGCCAACAATTCACACATCATACTCTGGAATTCATAAATTCCCTGCAGGGTTCCCTGGCTTACCTCAGGTTGGTATGGGGTGTAGCAGGTGTAGAATTCTCCTCTACTGCTTAGATGATCAACCACACTCGGGATAAAGTGCTCGTATGCACCTGCACCAAGATAAGAAGTGTATTTATTCAGGCTTGCGTTTTTATCACTTAATGATTTGAGGGAATGTTTTAACTCCATTTCTGAGATACCGGAGGGTATGTTTATCTGTTTACATAGTAATTCTTCCGGTATGTCTATTAAAATATCTGCAATTGAATTAACGCCGATTTCTTTAAGCATTAATTTAATGTCAGACTCAGTGTTGGGAGTATAGTTTATTTTGCCTGGCACAGTTCTTCATAATCCTCGTTTGACAGAAGTTTGGTTAATTCTTGAGGGTATTCCATTTCAATAATAAAAAACCACCCTTTGCCGTAAGGGTCTTCGTTTACTAACTGCGGATTGCTCTCAAGATCGTTGTTTGTTTCTAAAACCTTACCGGATACCGGTGAATAGATGTCATATGCGGCTTTAACCGATTCGACAACAGTACATGTCCCACCGGCCTTGACAATTCTGTCTAAAGCCGGTAATTCCACATACACAACATCGCCAAGCTCGCTTTGCGCATGTGACGTGATGCCAATTCTGGCTTTATTATCTCCTTCTTTCTTTGCCCACTCATGGGTTTTTGTATAGAACAAATCTTCTGGGAAATCCATTTAGCTACCTTTCTTTGTCTAAAGTAATAAAGGGTGTATCTACAATTTGAGCAGGGTAATCCGCACTCCTGATTTTTATATTAATCTGATCCTTGCTTTCAGCAAAACGCTTGAGAACATAGCCAATGCCTATACCTATTTCAAGGGAAGGACTGAACGTCCCACTCGTTACCTTGCCTACAACATTGTCATGATGTGTTATTTCATTATCTGTTCTCGGTATACCCTTATCAAGCATCTTAAATGCGACAAACATTCGTTTTAATCCATATTTTTTCAGTCTTAACAATGAATCTTTTCCGATAAAGTCCGCCTTATTAAATTTTACTGTCCAGCCTATGCCGGCTTCCAGTGGTGTTACAAATTCATCGATATCGTTGCCGTAGAGCAGGTAACCGGCCTCTAATCTCAAGGTATCTCTTGCGCCAAGGCCTGCGGGTTTCAGGTTCATGTCTTTACCTTTTTCAAGTAAAATGTTCCACAAGTCCACGCATTGTGAATTGCCGACAAAGATCTCAAATCCGTCTTCACCCGTGTAACCGGTTCTGGATACTGTCAGTTGCATTTCTCCCACAGTTACTTCCATAAATTTGAAACGAGAGAGAGCTGTACATTCCTCACCGCATACCAGACGCATAATGTCTTCAGACCTTGGCCCTTGAACAGCCAAAAGGGATATTTGATCGCTTAAATCATTTATATTCACATTATCTGTCTTAAATTTATTTATCCACTTATTGTCCTTTTTGGTATTAGCGCAATTTACTACGAACATATATTTATCAGGGTTGTATTTAAAAATGACAATATCGTCAATAATGCCTCCTTCTTCATCGCAAATAGGAGTGTATGCGGCTTTATAGTCCGGCAGGTTACTGACGTCATTTGTTATAATTTTTTGAACTAATTCTGTTGCCCCTTTGCCCACTATAACTATTTCACCCATATGTGAAATATCGAAAAGACCGGCATTGCTTCTTACGCATTTGTGTTCACTTATAATGCTGCTATATTGCAGAGGCATGAGGAAATCATGGTAATCTACAATCTTTGCTCGGAGATCTACATGTACGTCATATAAGGGTGTCTTCTTGTTACTATCAGTCAACAGAGTATCCTCTTTCTTTAACTATTGTCTTTGCAGCATTATTCTTTTTTCAATATTTTTCTTGTAAAGTTTAGGTCGTATTAATATATTAAACTTGAACGAAAATATCAAAAGGAATAATTATGAAATCAATGCAGGATGATAAAATAAAAAGGATACTTGTTGCTTGTGTTGTATTAATTATTGTATGCATAGTGTGCATATTTGTCTCCGTAAGGTTTGTGGAAAAATACAGAATAAAGGTTGCTGAGGCAGTATCGTTAGAGCAAAAACTGGACGATCTTGAACAGGAG
>CAKKPF010000210.1 GCA_919901575.1 Candidatus Brocadiaceae bacterium | reverse complement strand
GCCCGCAATAAAGATGTTTGCAGTTATCGCTGCGGCAGTCTGTAGAAAACCGTATTCATTAACCAGAAGGACAGACGTTGTGAGCACGGCTGGGCCGGCAAGCAAGGGTACGCCCAGAGGCACAGCGCCTAAAAGTTCCGGATCAACTTTGCGCTGGGCCTTTTCAGTTGTAAGTAAATCACTTATTGAAATAATGAAAAGGAGAACTCCTCCTGCTACCATAAAGTCAGTCATTGTAATACCAAGAAGTTTAAGTGTTGCAGTCCCAATGGCAATAAATGCCAGGGCAACCAATGTTGCTGTCATAATCGACTGATAAATAATGCGATTTGTCTTGTGCGGTTCTATACCGTCAGTTAAACCAATAAACATCGGCAAGACGCCGACCGCATCTACAGCCACGAATAATGGGACAAAGCAAAGCAAAAATTCTTCCATAATTTTACGGATCCCTCAATTTTGGTCTTGTGCCTTCAGCTACGACTACGATGGCGAATCTTTTACCATACTTGTTTCTTACTATTATTTTCCTTGCAACAATGTTTATGTCGTAAGGTATTTTCAGGAATCAGGATAATATCTTCTCCCACATAAATCAAGCAATCAATATTAAGTTTCTTTATGTTCGAGGATAACTTGCTTTGTGATTGTGCGTATAACAGCGTTTATTCCCGGGCAATCACCACCACCTGTAAGTATTGCAATCCTTTTCCTCATGACAAGTTTTAGTTATTAAAATAAATTACGTACAATATTATTATAAAATACGAAATTAACATAGAAGATATACCAATAATGACTCCTATCTTAAACCAATCAAAAAATTGGATTTTAATATTCTTTTGTTTTTCCAATATTCCCAGAGCAATAATGTTTGCCGTAGAACCTATAGCAGTGATGTTACCTCCGTAACATGCGCCAAATAATACGCACCACCACAGAGAATTTGAACTAATGTGTAACATATTCAAGCTTTTCACTATGGGAATATACGATGCAACAACAACAGTATTATCAAGTATACCAGATAAAATACCGCTGGAAAACAAGATTACTCCTGATAAAGTTCCTGGATGATTACCTACAATATTTACGAGTTTCTCAGCAAAAAACTGAGCTATACCTGACGATTGGATGACTCCTGCTTGCGCAAATAAAAACATAAAAAATAATAATGATCTCCACTCAATTTCATGTTCTATATAATATCTCGCCTTGTCTCTTCGGTATAACATAGCTACACCTGCAGAAATAATCGGCAAGATGATTAACAGGTTATTTTCTTCTATTCCGAACAGCGTCTCCAATATTTTATGGAAGGCAATGAGGGCTATTGTAACAGCAAATATTGCCATACTTACCTTTGCATTGAAATCTATAGAAAGGGAATTTAAGAAATCTTTATCTTTTCTATGTTCGAGAAGTTTATAAGAAATTTTCTTTATATAATCCCTATACCATACGCAAAGAATAAACATCGTAATCAATAGAACGATTACGGATACAGGCAATGCGTGTGTTAAAAAATCTTCAAACGAAAGGCCGCCACGCATGGCAATCAATATACCAATAGGATTGCCTAACAAAGTAGAGGCGGAACCTATATTTGTAGTTAACACTGAAGATATAACCAAAGGTAAGGGGTCTATTTTGAATGAGTCGCATATATCAAGAATAATTACCATCATGATTATCATTGAGGTAACTTCACCAATCATCGCAGATAACGTTGCAGAAAGTAGCATAATGGTTATAAACAACTTTCTTCCATCGAAAGCTTTCATCCTCATAATTTGAACTAATAGCCAATGGAAAACACCGGTTTCTTTCAGCATACTTGTAATAATCATCATGCCAATGAGAAAAAAAATCACATCTAAAGAGGCAAATTTTATAAAATGCTCTATGTCTACACTATGGGTTAGAACAAGTAAACCACTACCTATAAATAAAAAGCTCAATCTAAGCTCCCAGAAGAATAATATTCCCAGGATAGAAAATGAAAAAATAGTCAGGATAAATGACTGGTCATGTGTTAAACCGATAAGATGACCGACAATTCCCGAAAGGAAAGAAAACAAGAATAATAGTAAAAATTTCTTTTTCATACTTATTACTTATCTCGGTTGCTACGACAGGGCGTATAGTTTATATGTTTTGCTTCTGATAAGATCAGGATTAAGGGGTAATAGCGAAATAAAGACAACAACATACCCGGCTGCATGAGTAAGA
>CAKKPF010000209.1 GCA_919901575.1 Candidatus Brocadiaceae bacterium | reverse complement strand
AATATAACGCCTGGCCTGGCTATGATCGTCAAAACATTTAAAGTCCGCAGTTGGAATACCATGCTTCCTTAAAAGACGTTTCGAGAAAACCTTGCTATCTTCCAGAATTGCCGCTTTTCGGTCAGGTCCAAACACCTTCAAATTGTGTTTACCAAAAACATCCACAATCCCATCTACTAAAGGGGCCTCCGGACCTACAACAGTAAGGTCTATATTTTCTTTAACTGCAAATTGACAAAGCAAATCTGTTTGGTCTGCAGTTATCTTTACACATTCGGCAAGTTCTGAAATACCAGGATTCCCGGGTGCGCAAAAAATCTTACTTACTTGTGGAGACTGTGCTATCTTCCAGACAAGGCTATGCTCCCGCCCGCCGCCGCCAACTATCAATACCTTCATCCTTAATTATCTCCTTTTTAATATTTGCTTAAACTTTTGTGAAAGTCCAGTGCCGGACATTCTATTAATGTTAAATAATTTGAGCAAGCAAAATTGTAAAAACCTGTAAACATTTATAATCTAAACGAAATTAAATGAGCTCTAAGAAGGGTTTTATTACAATTGGAAATGTTTTCTCTATCCTCCCCGCCTGAACGTAGTCGGGCAGGTTAATTACCCTTCCACTTGAATATATTATGGGAGAAACAGGAGAAATGTACCTGGCAGGTGACGACGGCTATATGAGATAGCACTCCAGGTTTGTTGAAGAACCAACCATACTTCAGAAAGAAGTAGATACAGAGGCAACAAGGGATGCATAAAACTGAATAGTTGGGAAAAAGATATTAATAAAAGATTATAGAAGGAAACCTCGACAAATACTCTCAGAATCTTTAAAAGAATCCAAAACCTGACCTGCCCGAATGATTCGTTCAGGCGGGTTTACTCTCTTATCTTCTTGGTCCTATTCTGACTGTAAGCATCCTGGATCGCAATGTACGGATCTATGGCCTGTTCCACAAGGCTCTCATAAGTGTCGCCTTTATCTATAGAGACATCGTTGAGGGTATTATAACTACTGGCTCCTGTACTTGCGAATGGGCTGACAAATGTCAAAAGCGTTATCGGGTCAAGGGCAATATCTCCCAGCAATCCAATAGCATCGCGCAGATTAGAGGGGCCTAATAAAGGCAATTCAATAAATGACCCTGCTCCAACATTATATTTGCCAAGGGTCTGACCAAAGTCTTCTTCATGTATATCCAATTTAAAGTATTTCTTTGCCGGATCGGAAAATCCAGCTCCACCCACGGTGGTATTAATAACAAAGCGTAATGCCTCCGTACCGGCGCCTTTAAATTTACCTTGAAAGACGCAGTTGAAGAAACGAACAGGCATTCTGATATTTATAAAGAAATTCCTGACACCTAACCGTGCCATTTCGGGTAGAACAGCCTTGTAACCATTTGATAAAGGCCTGAAAAACCAATAGTATACCTTGTCATTAAAGGTAAACACAGCTCTGTTAAAAGGCTGGATCGAATCTTTAACGAAAGTTGCTTCCATCTCAATATCTACATATTCCGCATCTTCATCTGTGGCATTTGTGGCGACATCAAGTTGCTTCTTTGAATCAGGCACATCTTCTGCACATACGGACATATTAAACGCAAATATTGTTAATGAACAAAAGTATATTAATAAAACTAATTTTCTCATTTGTTTACTCCCTGTAAAATGGCTAATAATATTTAATGATTTCTCAATTTTGCAGACATTTAATTCTTAGCATTATTTTCTTTAATCTTTTAAACCAGTTCTAAAAGCGAAGATTCTATCAAAATGTTTTTAAATTGGCTACGATAATCTTTGACCAGGCTTATTCAATCTGTCACTATCTGTAATTGAGCAATATTCATACCAATGATTTATTTTCGTGTACAAAAGTTTGCTAAAGTGTATAAACCATAACACAACTGATCTTTAATATATCAGTTAAAAACGAAAACAAAAGCCATAAATACTTACTTTTACAAATATAAGCGTAATATTTGCGGCCTTGAGTAGATACCAACAATCTACTGCGAAATAAATGCATGTTCCCGGACAGCCTGGCCAGACAATCTATTTCCCGAATGGTTTAAATGCAATTATCAGTAGCGGAAGTAACGACAATGCAGTTATAATCGCAATCAGCATTACAAGTCCGGTAAGAAGACCGAAAAGTACCGTTGGAATAAAATTTGAAAAGACCAGTATTGAAAACACTTTATCAACTGACGTTTTCAATGTTTCTTCAGCTTCATATCCAACATCTGCAACTGCAACTTGAGATAACAAGAAAAAAAACAGCCATAAACAGGAAAACCTTTTCATGATATACCCCTCTAGCCTCTCTCTTTGATTTTACGTATATGCATCTCTTAAAAAGTGTGTGAAGCCAATGTACCGTTTGTGTTTAAGATCATTCTTAGTTGAGATTCTAATAACATACAATTAAATCATCTGTAATGAAAGTTGTCAAGAAATGAAAACATTAACATTCATACAAAGTATTTAAGTCAGGCCTTCGGCAGATTTTGCCACTACGTAGGGGCGTACCCGCCTGCCCGCCCGGCAATGCCGTTCGGACGGGTACCTATTCGGGCAGGTGGCAACCTGCCCGACCCGTCCCCGCCAGAATGAGTATCGCCCGCCCGTGCCGGGGAATCGGACGGGGGCTGGCCGAACGCCCACCTGCCATTCGTCGGGCAGGGATTCATCCGGGCGGGTTTACCCGACGAGCCTTCCCGCCCGAACGTACCATTCAGTACGTGCATCAGACTGTGTCATAATTAAGGTATAAGAAAGATAGAAAACGTAGTATAGCGTAGAAGAGTTTAGTATAATATACCCCAAGGAGGTATGTCAATGGCATATAGATATGGTAATCGTAATCAAATGGCTTTATTGCCTAAAAGCATAGAGGAATATGTTAGTGAAGAAGACCCTGTAAGAGCATATGACGCATTTATAA
>CAKKPF010000208.1 GCA_919901575.1 Candidatus Brocadiaceae bacterium | reverse complement strand
GCACAGTCTCCGAGATTTGCACCGCGATTTGCCATGTAGGCGCTTAAATAACATCTCCCTGAATATGAAAGACACATGGCTCCATGAACGAATACTTCCGTCTTGCATTCACTATTGGCGCTTATTTCAGAAATTTCACTGAGTGACAATTCTCTTGCCAGAACAACCCTCTTAACACACTGTTTGTGCCAGAAGTCTGCGGCTCTGGTATTCGTACAGTTGGCCTGAGTACTGATGTGAATGGGCGCTTCAGGTATAATCTCTCTGACAAAAGTCAACACACCCGGATCTGATACTATAAATGCATCAACGGGATACCTTGCTAATTCTTTCAGATATTCTTCTATTTTGGTAATGTGATGGTTGTGAGCAAAAATATTAAGGGTAATATATAATTTCTTGTCTTTTCTGTGTACATAATCAACCGCCAATCCAATCTCATCTAAAGTGAAATTCGCTGAAGCATTTCTCAGATTGAAGTCCTTACCACCGGCATATACCGCATCAGCGCCATATTCTATGGCAGTCTTTAACTTGTCCATACTTCCGGCCGGTGCAACCAACTCGGGCTTTTTATATTGTCGAGATTCTTTTATCATTTTACTTAATAGGAAACAGACGCGGTTTGAACCGTTTAAGCCGTTTAAACAGTTTAAACCGTTATTTCCCCCCAACTTTAGACACTTTAGTTCACTTTAGTCACTTCAAACTTTTTTTTATCAAGATAACACTGCAGTATTAATTGTGCGGCAATCATATCCACCCTCTTCTTTTTCCTTTTTCTGGACATTTTAGCTTCGGACATGGCTTTATGTGCTCTCACCGTCGTAAGCCTTTCATCAACCGTAAAGACCGGGAGATCAAATTTTGATTTAAGCGCTTCAACAAATTTAAGTACCTCTTCGGCTTTTTCTCCTATCGTATCATTCATGTTTTTCGGAAGGCCAACGATTACCGTACCTACTTCTTTTTCTTTTATTACGTCTGCCAGTTCTTCCAGATAATCAACACCGTCCATACGCTCGATTGTCGGAAGTCCGCGGGCTATAAAGCCTACCGGAGTGCTGATAGCCAGCCCTATCCTCTTCTCTCCATAATCAATGCCCAGAATTCTCATATTATCAGTCCTAAAAACAATCCCGTACCCAATGGAATGGAAATATTATCAAATTCTATGGGTAACGATTCGATTATACACGAAACAAGAGACACTATCAATGCAATCCCTAAGGGCAGATAAAAAATAGAACATATAAAGGCAGAGACAAGAAAAGCTATTGAACCTTCCACGCTTTTTCCATGATTATAGGGAATTTTAAGTCTTCCATAAAATCTTCCAATTACCGTTGCTATACTATCAGAAAAAGCCGCTATAGTTATGACAACACCAGCTATCAACTTTGGAAATAATAGCAGAGAAAATATTATACCCAGGGATAGTGTAACAGGGGCGATGGTAAAGCGCCTCTGTTCTCTAGTGCGTATACATAACCTTGTGATAAAACTAATAACAGGGAATGAAGCCCCGTTAAGCCTTAACAATTCAGAAAACATGAAGAGCGCCGTAATTGCCATTAGCAAATTCAGCGTAATGGAAAAGTTAATACCCGCAAAAAAAGGAACCAACACCGCTCCAAAATGAACTCCCTTACGCCTGAATTCCTGCATCCAGGAGAAAGAAATCTCGTGTCTCAGGCTTGAACTGAGTTCATCAAAAGATGGATTATCCTCAAGGTTTATATAGTCTAAGACTTTTCTCAAGTCATTGCTATCAACCAGATATTTTGCCTTCTTGCGAACAGGATAATATGAATTGAAACCAATGCTGACTTTTGCAAGTTCCATCATATCAAGATTGTTCCGGTCGTCTCCAACAACAATCACATCATCCCACGTTATCTTGTTTACCTTTAATAACTGTTCGACTACTTGAACCTTACCATCAGGAGAAGCGAGCAGACCACCAAACTTGCCGGTAAAGACACCGTTATCCATCTTCACATCTATCCCATATCCGCAATCCGCTTTCAACCTTTCCGAAAGATGCTTCATCAGGAAATCAGGAACCCCGCTGCTTATCAGGGCTACACAGTGCCCCCTATCTTTAATATAACGAATTGTTTCCTGCGCATGCTTTACATGCCTCATCTTGTGATAAACCCGCCACAAATCTTCTTCTTTCAGTCCTTTGAACATTACATATACTCTTTCAAGTAATTCGCGAATATTTATGTAATTTATACTGAACAAAAAACATAAGTACAAAGTTCGTACATAATTTAAACTACCCGAATGCATGGATAGATGCAGTAGCAACTGACTTTTGAAGATTACTCCATCTGTATCAAAAATTATCAACTTCTTGTTCTTGGTAACCATAAGTATTTTCTTAATAAAAGATAATAATTAAGGGATTCAGAAATTGGATAATCCCTCAATCCTTCAATCCCTAAATTCCTTAATTTCTATATTCCAGATGTTTATATCATATAACAAAATAATATAGCAATATAAATTGATTAGAATCGATTATAGCTTCAAAATCATAAAAAAAAGAATGAATGAATGAAGAATGAATGAATCATCTTGTACTGTGCTTAGCAAAATGATATTATTTTCATTCAAACATTTCGATTTTCTAAGAGTTAAAGATAATAAGCTAATTGGATAAATTTAGTAATATGGCTAAAGAAACAAAAGGTCAATTGGAATTAAAAATAAGTGAAGCTATGATAAAATTTGAAAAGGAATTTATGGGTAGAGGTCCTATGGAGACCAAGACCTATCTTTTAAAGGATATGCTCTTTGTACGGCTTAAAGGAGTTCTTACCCCGGCAGAGGAACAATTATCCAAAACTGCGAAAGGGGCAGCGTTGATAAAAAAGACACGTGTTCAATTATTAGAAGGGGCAAGGCTTTTATTGAGAAATATTATTTCAGAGATTACGGGTTGTCAGGTAAAAAGTTTGCACACAGATATAAGCACAAAAACCGGAGAGAGGGTAATTATTTTTACATTGGACCAAAATTTAGAATTAAAATATAAGGCATAGGAAATAGTTGATTATATCATAGAACAAACTTATAATGTCATCTTCCTACAAATGCATACATTATTTTCCAAACCCATGATTATTACTACCCTACCCGTATCTACACCCACTGGAATATTTGTAACCTATCATAGGATTCAGTTGCTGCAAGCGTACATGCAATAACTAAGCGTTTTATTAGTGTAGTAGTGTAATAAATTAAGTTTTTTATGTCAAATATGAATCAGTGCTTTCGCTTAGTAAATAATCTCAAATCCTATAAGAACAAAACAAACTATTTGGAGCTGTAAATATTTGGCGTGATGAAAATAACTTGAAATATTGGAACATCCTTCACAAAGTCATTGTTCAACAATGTTAAGGTTCCGGATTGGGTAATAGATAGAGCAACAAAATATGTCTTAAAAAACAATTGACTAATTAATTTCTTTGAATTAAAATTTTATCAATACAATTTAGGAAGACTAAGCAAGGATTCCTTATAAAAGGAATTGTTGAAGAGTAAGCCAACATCTATTTTCTTGTTCTCATAAAAAGAGAGCAAGTGATGATGCTGGCTTTTTTTGTTTGCCGCAAGATTTATTTAACTTTATTAAATGAAACTATCAAATGAGCAAGACTTTAGTGGGCATAATAATGGGCAGTGAATCTGACTTGGAAGTAATGAAAGAGGCTGCACAGATTCTAGATAAGTTTTTAATAGGTTATGAGATGAACATCATTTCTGCCCATCGTACACCAAATGTGGCGCATAAATACGCTGTGGATGCCGAAGGGCGAGGTTTAGAAGTAATCATTGCCGGCGCGGGAGGAGCGGCACATTTAGCTGGAGTAATTGCATCATTGACTCCTCTTCCTGTCATTGGTGTGCCTATGCATACACAGAGCTTAGGTGGAATAGATTCCCTCCTTTCCATAGCACAAATGCCATCCGGAGTGCCAGTTGCCACAATGGCTATTGGTAAGGCCGGTGCTAAGAATGCGGCCATCTTAGCGGCACAAATCCTGGGCGTTAAGTTCTCAGATACAAGAGAGAAGGTAGCCGCATATAAAAAAGAAATTGCCGAACAGGTTATGGAAAAGAATAAAAGATTAAAAGAGGAAAACTACTTTCTTAGTTAGTTATCAGGTATATTAATAGAAAGGTAAGAATTATGGTATCGGCTCCCGTCAAACATGCAGATTGGGAAATAACAGTAGATACAGAAACCAAGGCGGTTCATCGGCTAGCTTAAAAAGTCGGGATCAAACTGTCCCATCCATCACAGGTGGAAAGGAGGTGGTGGGGCTTTAGAGTTAGCCGATGCCGTCATAGATGCCTGCAATGAACCCGATGACTTTAAATTTCTTTATGGCTTGAGAACCCGGAATAGGATAGAAACAACTGCTGTTAATTCGAGTGAAATGGAAACGCACGGAAGTTAGTCTTGTTGAAAAATGAAATTATTGAATCATCTATTTCTTAATAACAAAAAGTGGGCCAAGTCGGTTGAAGCCATGGATAAAGGTTTCTTTAAGCGTTTGGCTAAACAACAATCTCCTGAGTATTTATGGATTGGCTGTTCGGATAGTCGTGTATCCGCAAATGAAATAGTAGGACTGTCGTCTGGGGAGTTATTTGTTCATAGAAATGTTGCCAATGTTATTGACCATA